>NZ_BAAHBM010000053.1:0-22665 GCF_054776675.1 Angustibacter aerolatus | reverse complement strand
GCAGCGACCCGGACGACGCGGGCGGGGTCGGAGGCGACGCCATCCCCCGACGGGGCCGGCCCAGCCGGGCGGAGGTGTCGGCCACCAGCGCGTCGAGGCGCGGGTCGAGGGCGCCGGGCCGGGGGTTGAGGGCGCCGGGGCGAGTGCCGGGGGCGCCGGGGCGAGTGCCGGGGGCGTCGGGGCGGCGGGCGGGTGCGGTGCGTGCGGTCACGTCGAGGAGCGTCGCGAAGCGTCCGTGCGGTGGGCGTGTGCGTCGTCCTCACGCCGTCTTTATCCGCGGTGCGCGAGACTGCCGAGGTGCGCGTGCTGGAGGGGGACCGGTGAGGGTGCTGGTGGCCGACGACGAGGTGCTGCTGGCCGAGACCGTGGCGCGGGGCCTGCGCCGGTTCGCGATGGCGGTCGACGTGGTGCACGACGGCGCCGCCGCGCTGGAGCGGATCGGGGTCAACCGCTACGACGTCGCGGTGCTCGACCGCGACATGCCCGGTGCGACCGGTGACGAGGTCTGCGCGCAGCTGCTGCGCGACGGCGCCGGCACGCGGGTGCTGCTGCTGACCGCGGCGGCCGGCATCCGCGACCGCGTCGAGGGGCTCGGCCTGGGCGCCGACGACTACCTGACGAAGCCGTTCGCCTTCGCCGAGCTGGCTGCCCGGGTGCAGGCGCTCGGTCGTCGCTCGGCGCCGGCCGTCGCACCGCTGCTGGAGGTCGACGGGCTCACCATGGACGTGCCGCGCCACGTGGTGCACCGCGACGGCGAGCTGCTGTCGCTGTCGCCCAAGGAGTTCGCGGTGCTGCACGTGCTGATGCGGGCCGAGGGTCGCGTGGTGAGCGCCGAGGACCTGCTGGAGCAGGCGTGGGACGAGCACGCCGACCCGTTCACCAACACCGTGCGGGTCACCGTGATGACGTTGCGCCGCAAGCTCGGTGAGCCGCAGCTGCTGCACACGGTGCCCCGCGTCGGCTACCGGCTGGGCGCATGAGCCCGTCGTCCGCCGTGCCCGCCCGCGACGGCGAGCCGGGCACCGGGCCGGGGCGACGGCGGCCGCGGCTGCTGGTCTGGCCGTCGCCGCGCCTGGCTCGCGGCCGCGTGCTGCTGCTGGTGCTCGCTGCGGCGTGGGTGGGGGTCTGGACGCCGTCGGTCGCCTCGACCGTGTCGTCGTGGGCCCGCCGCTCGGCCACCCTGTGCACGAGCGGGCCGTCGGTGCTGGACGGCGCGTGCGACCTCGCGCTGCGCCACCGCCTGGTGCAGGACCTCGTGCTGGCGTCGCCGGTCGTCGTGGTCGTGCTCGTCGGCCTGCTGCTGGCGTCGATCGCGGCGCGGTGGGCGCTGGCTCCGGTGCGGGCGGTCGCCGGGCCGCTCGAGGGCATCGGGCCGCAGCAGCTCGGCTACCGGGTGGGCGGCGCGCTGCGGCACGACCCGGACCTCGCGGTGACCGGCGCGGCCGTCGACGCGATGATGGACCGGGTCGCCGCCGGCTACGAGGGCCAGCGCCGGTTCGCGGCCAACGCCTCCCACGAGCTGCGGACGCCGTTGTCGGTGCAGCGCACGCTCATCGAGGTGGGCCTCGGCGACGACCTGACGCCCGACCAGCTGGGCCTGCTCGCCCGGCAGCTGCTGGCGACGAACGAGCGCAACGAGCGGCTGGTCGAGGGCCTGCTGGTGCTCGCCGAGAGCGACCAGGGCCTGGTGTCGCGGGTGCCGCAGCAGCTCGACGAGATCGCCGCCGACGTCGTCGCCCTGCACGGTCAGGCCGCCGCCGACGCCGGGGTGCGGCTCGAGACCGACCTCGCACCCGTGACGGTGGTCGGCGAGCGGGTGCTGCTCGAGCGGCTGGTGACCAACCTCGTGCAGAACGGCGTGCGCTACAACCGCCGCGACGGCGTGGTGCGCGTCGTCGTCCGGCCGGCGGCGGGCGGCGCGCTGCTGGAGGTCGTGAACACCGGCGACCCCGTGCCGCCAGGTGCGGTCGCCGGCCTGTTCGAGCCGTTCAAGCGGCTGCGCGGCGAGCGCATCGACCACACCGGCGGCTCGGGGCTCGGCCTGACGATCGTGCGCTCGATCGTCGCCGCCCACGACGGCACGGTGAAGGCGCACGCGCGCGAGGCGGGTGAGGGCGGGCTGCGGGTCGAGGTCGAGCTGCCCGCCGACGGGCGCTGACCGCCGTGCGTGAGAGGGTCACCCGGTGCCCTGGTACGAGCTGCTCGCCGTCGCGCTGGCGGGGGCGACGGCGGGGGCGATGAACTCGCTCGTGGGGTCCGGCACGCTGGTCACGTTCCCGGTGCTGCTCGCCCTCGGGGTGCCGCCGGTGACGGCGAACGTGTCGAACAACATCGGGCTGGTGCCCGGCTCGGCGGCCGGGGCGTGGGGGTTCCGGCACGAGCTGCAGGGGCAGGGGCGCCGCATCCGCCTGCTGGCCCCGATGTCGCTGCTCGGGTCGGCGGCCGGCGCGCTGCTGCTGCTGCGACTGCCGGCGGCGGCCTTCCGCGCGGTCGTGCCGGTGCTGCTGCTGGTCTCGCTGGTGCTGGTCGTGCTGCAACCGCGCATCCAGCGCGCGGTGGCCGAGCGGCGGGAGCGGCGCGGGGTGGGCGTGCACGACAGCAGCGCGAGCCGGACGGCGCTGAGCATGACGGGCACCTTCCTGGCCGGTGCCTACGGCGGGTACTTCGGTGCCGCTCAGGGGGTGCTGCTCATCGGCCTGCTCGGGTCGCTGCTGCCCGAGCCGCTGAAGCGGGTGAACGCCCTGAAGAACGTGCTGAGCCTGGTGGTGAACTCGGTGGCGGCCGTGGTCTTCATGTCGGTCGCCCTCGACCGGATCGACTGGCTGGTGGTGCTGCTCATCGCGGTCGGCTCCACGCTGGGTGGCCTGCTGGGCGCGCGGTTCGGACGACGGTTGTCGCCGAAGGTGCTGCGCGGCTTCATCGTCGTGGTCGGCGTCGCGGCGATCGTCCGGGTGGTGACGCAGTGACCGGCTGGCAGGTCGAGCGCGTCGACGACCCCGACGACCCGCGGGTGCGCGAGTACCTGCACCTCACCGACATGGCGCTGCGCACCCGTCGCGAGCCCGCCGAGGGCCTCTACCTCGCGGAGAGCGCCAAGGTCATCCGCCGCGCGCTCGAGGCCGGGCACCGGCCGCGCAGCTACCTGATGGCGCCGCGATGGGTCGACGAGCTGACCGACCTGGTGCAGGACGCCGAGGCGCGCGGGGTGCCGGTCTACGTCGGTGAGCCGGACGTGCTGCAGGCGCTGACCGGGTTCCACCTGCACCGGGGGGCGATCGCGTCGATGCACCGCCCGGCGCCGCGCGATCCGGTCGACCTGGTGGCCGGCGCCCGTCGGGTCGCGGTGCTGGAGGACGTCGTCGACCACACGAACGTCGGTGCGGTGTTCCGCTCGGCGGCCGCGCTCGGCGTCGACGCCGTGCTGGTCACGCCGCGCTGCGCCGACCCGCTCTACCGGCGCAGCGTGCGGGTCTCGATGGGCACCGTGTTCCAGGTGCCGTGGTCGCGCATCGAGTGGCCGGAGGGTGTGCAGACGTTGCAGCGCAACGGGTTCAGCGTCGCGGCCCTCGCCCTGCGCGACGACGCCGTCTCGCTCGACGACCTCGCCGCCGACCCGCCCGAGCGCCTGGCGCTGGTCCTGGGCACCGAGGGCGACGGGCTGGCCGACGCCACGGTGCAGGCCGCCGACCTCGCCGTCCGCATCCCGATGTCGGGCGGCGTCGACTCGCTCAACGTCGCCGCGGCGTCCGCCGTCGCGTTCTGGTCGCTGCGGGCGCGGTAGCTCAGGCCTCGCCGAGGACCCGCCCGAGGCCCTCGACGATCTCGGCGCCGGGCAGCTCGCCGAGCGCCGAGCCGGGCACCACGATCTTGCTGCGCCGGACGCCGGACCCGACCACGACCAGGTCGGACGCGACGACGGCGGCGTCGACCAGCAGCCGCCAGCCGGCGGGCAGGCCGATGGGGGTGATGCCGCCGTACTCCATGCCGGTCAGGTCGACCGCGCGGTCCATCGCCAGGAACGAGGCCTTGCGCACGTCCAGGGTGCGCTTCACGGTCGAGTTCACGTCGGCGCGGGTGGTGGCCAGCACGACGCAGGCGGCGATCCGCTCCTCGCCGGACCGGCTGCCGCCGACGACGACGCAGTTGGCCGAGAAGTCGAGCGGCACCTCGTAGGCGTCGGTCATCGCGGCGGTGTCGGCGAGGTCGGGGTCGATCTCGACGACGCCGGCCTCGTCCGCCCTGGCCCAGCCGGTCTCGCCGCGGACGGCGGCCAGCACGGGCGGCGCGAGCAGGTCGGGCAGGTCGCGCGCGGGCACGTGGACGTCGAGGCTGCCGAGGTGCATGGCGCGACGCTACCCGCGGCCGATCGGGTGCGACCGCGCCGGTGCCTGCGGGCGCGCTCGACACGGGGCATAGGATCGACGTCCGCGTCGCCCGGGTCGGGGGCGGGGACCCGCCGCGCTCCGTCGCGGCGCATGGCGACCGGACGTCGGCTGGAGGACACGCGGTGAGCGAGACGAGCCCGCAGCTCGCGCAGGAGCAGGCGCACGTCGACCAGACGTACGCCCGGCTCGACGAGATCGTCGCGTCGGCCGAGCAGCGGCTGCACCAGGTGCGCCGCGAGGGCTCGCAGGGCACGCACCAGGCGCGGTCCGAGCGCGACTCGTTCGCCCAGCAGCTCGAGCTGCGGGTGGCCCAGCTGCGCGCCGTCCAGGACCGCCTGGTGTTCGGCCGGCTCGACCTCAGCACCGGCGAGCAGCACCACATCGGCCGCATCGGGCTCAGCGACCAGCGGCAGGACAAGCTGCTCGTCGACTGGCGGGCACCCGTCGCGGCGCCGTTCTACCAGGCCACCCCGGCGCACCCGGGCGACGTCGTCCGGCGCCGGCACCTGACCACCGTCGACCGCACGGTCGTGGGCATGGACGACGAGGTGCTCGACCTCGAGGCCATCGACGACGTCGAGCGCTCGTCGCTGCAGGGCGAGGGCGCGCTGATGGCCGCCGTGCGGGCGCCGCGCACCGGCCGCATGGGCGACATCGTCGCGACGATCCAGAGCGAGCAGGACCGGATCGTGCGCGACGAGCTGGCCGGCGTGCTGGTCGTGCAGGGCGGCCCGGGCACCGGCAAGACCGCCGTCGCGCTGCACCGCGCGGCCTACCTGCTCTTCACCCACCGGCAGCGGCTCGAGCGCAACGGCGTGCTCGTCGTCGGCCCCGGCCCGCTGTTCCTGCGCTACATCGAGCAGGTGCTGCCCTCGCTCGGCGAGAGCGGCGTCGTCATGGCCACGCCCGGCACGCTCTACCCGGGCGTCGAGGCCAGCCGCGACGACGAGCCGCGCCTGGCGACGCTCAAGGGCGACCTGCGGATGGCGCGGGTGCTGCGGCAGGCCGTCACCGACCGGCAGAAGCTGCCCGACGGCGACCTCACCTTCAGGGTCGGCTCGCACACCGTGACGCTGACCCGCGAGGCCGTCGCCGCCTCGCGCTCGCGAGCACGCAGCACCGGGCAGCCGCACAACGCGGCCCGCGTGACGTTCGTGAAGGACGTGCTCCGGCACCTCGCGCAGCAGCTCGCGCAGCAGATGCGGCACGAGCTCGACGACGACCTGCGCGCCGAGCTCGATGCCGACCTGCGCAGCACCCGGGACGTGCGCGTGCAGCTCAACCTGCTGTGGATGCCGCTGACGCCGCAGCGGTTCCTGGCCGACCTCTACGCGACCCCCGTGCGGCTCGAGTCGGCGACCCGGCACCTGCAGCCGCACGAGCGCGGGCTGCTGGCCCGCGACCGCGACCAGCCGTGGACGCTGTCGGACGTGCCGCTGCTCGACGAGGTGGCCGAGCTGGTGGGCGACGACGGCGAGGCGGCCCGTGCGCACGAGGCCGCCCGCGCCGCCGAGCGCGCGGCCGAGCTGGAGTACGCGCAGAGCGTGCTGAACATGACCGGGCTGCAGAACGCCGACCTGCCGAGCATCTCGGCGGCGATGCTGGCGGAGCAGTTCGGCTCGTCGTCCGCCGCGCTGGGCGTGGCCGAGCGGGCCGAGAACGACCGCACGTGGGCGTTCGGGCACCTGGTGGTCGACGAGGCGCAGGAGCTGTCGCCGATGATGTGGCGGCTGCTCGCCCGGCGCGCCCCCGCCCGCTCGTGGACCGTCGTCGGCGACCTCGCCCAGCGCGGGTCGGCGGCCGGTGCGGCGTCGTGGGGCGAGGCGCTCGAGCAGCAGGCGGCCGGCCGGTGGCGCGAGCGGCGGCTGACGGTCAGCTACCGCACGCCGGCGCGGGTCATGGCGGTGGCCGACGGCGTGGCCCGGGCCAACGGGCTGCCGGTGACGCCGGTCGAGTCGGTGCGCGACGGCGACCACGCACCCGGCGTCCGGCGTCGCGAGCGCGGGGCCGTGCGCGCCGCCGTCGACGCCGTCCGCGCCCTGCTCGCCGCCGACGGCGACGGCACCCTCGCGGTGGTCGCGCCGGCGAGCGAGGTCGCCGCGCTGCGGCCGGCCCTCGACGCGGCCCTGCCCGGGCAGGTCGGCGACGCCCGGGTCAGCGCGCTGCGCGCCCGGGTCAGCCTGCTGGAGCCGGAGCAGGTGAAGGGCCTCGAGTTCGACGACGTGGTGGTGGTCGAGCCGGCCGCGGTGGTGGCGGCGTCCGGCCGGGGGCTGAGCGACCTGTACGTCGCGCTCTCGCGGCCCACCCGGCGGCTGCTCGTGGTGCACGCCGAGCCGCTGCCGGCCGGCATGGAGTCGTTGCAGCCCGACCCGCGGCCGGGTCAGGGCGCCACGGCGGGCGTACCGTGACGGAGTGAGCCCTGACCCCTCGCTGAACCCCCCTGCAGACCTCCCCACCACGCTCGGCGCCCTGCGCGCCGGCGGCCACGTGCAGCGCAGCGTGAAGGCCGAGCTGCGCGCCAACCTGCTGGCCCGCATGCAGGACGGCACCACCCGGTTCCCCGGCATCGTCGGCTTCGACGACACCGTGCTGCCCGAGCTCGAGCGCGCGCTGCTGGCCGGCCACGACCTGGTGCTGCTCGGTGAGCGCGGCCAGGGCAAGACGCGCCTGATCCGCTCGCTGGTCGGCCTGCTCGACGAGTGGACGCCGGTCATCGAGGGGTCCGAGCTGGGGGAGCACCCGTACGAACCGGTGCTGCCGGCGTCGATCCGGCGCGCGGCGGAGCTCGGCGACGACCTGCCGGTGGCGTGGCGGCACCGCAGCCTGCGGTACGCCGAGAAGCTGGCGACGCCCGACACCAGCGTCGGCGACCTGATCGGCGACGTCGACCCGGTGCGCGTCGCGCAGGGCCGCACGCTCGGCGACCCCGACACGATCCACTACGGCCTGGTGCCGCGCACGCACCGCGGCATCTTCGCGATCAACGAGCTGCCCGACCTCCCCGAGCGCATCCAGGTGTCGCTGCTCAACGTGCTCGAGGAGCGCGACGTGCAGGTGCGCGGCTACCAGATCCGGCTGCCGCTCGACCTGCTGCTCGTCGCCAGCGCGAACCCCGAGGACTACACCAACCGCGGCCGGATCATCACGCCGCTGAAGGACCGCTTCGGCGCGGAGGTGCGCACGCACTACCCGCTCGAGCTCGACGACGAGATCGCGCTGGTGGCGCAGGAGGCCGAGCTGGTCGCCGACGTGCCCGACCACGTGCTCGAGGTCGTCGCGCGGTTCACCCGCGCGGTGCGCGAGTCGCCGTCGGTCGACGCCAGGTCGGGCGTCTCGGCGCGGTTCGCCGTCGCGGCCGCCGAGACCGTGGCGGGGGCGGCCCTGCGCCGGGCCGCGCTGCGCGGTGAGCCCGCCGTGGCCCGGGTCGGCGACACCGAGTCGGTGGTCGGCACGCTGCGCGGCAAGGTCGAGTTCGAGAGCGGCGAGGAGGGGCGCGAGGTCGAGGTGCTGGCGCACCTGCTGCGCACCGCCGTCGCCGAGACGTTCCGCGCGCGGCTCGGCGGGGTCGACGTCAGCGGCTTCGTCGCCGCGGTGCAGGAGGGCTCCGGCGTCGAGACCGGCGAGCTCGTCACGGCCGAGGAGGTGCTGCAGCAGGTCGGCACGGTCGCCGGGCTGGCGAAGGTGCTCGACCGGCTCGGCGCGGGCGAGGCGCCGTCACCCGGCGAGGCCGCAGCCGGCATCGAGCTGGTGCTCGAGGGGCTGCACCTGACCCGGCGGCTGGCGAAGGACGTCACCGACGACGGCCGCACCGTCTACGGGGGCTGAACCGTTGTCGGGCAACGGCTCCAGGGGCCGCCGGGCGCGGTACGGCGTGTGGCAGGGCGGCGCCGACCCGCTGGCCCCGCCGTACGACGTCCGTGCGGCGGTCGACCGGCTCGGCGAGGAGGTGCTCGCCGGCGGCAGCCTGCCCGACGCGCTGCGCGACCTGCTGCGCCGCCGCGGCACCGACGCGAACGGCGAGCGCGGTCAGGGCCTCGACGACCTGTTCGAGCGGGCCCGGCGGATGCGGCGCGACGCGCTGCGGCGCGGCCGGCTCGACGGCACCGTCACCCGGGCGCAGGCGCTGCTCGACCGGGCGGTGGCCGCCGAGCGCGAGGCGCTGGCCGGGCGCGACGACGACGACGCCCGGTTCGCCGAGGCGCAGCTCGACACGCTGCCGCGCTCGACCGCCCGCGCCGTCGAGGAGCTCGCCGACTACGAGTGGACCAGCGACGAGGCGCGCGCCGACTACCAGCGCATCCTCGACGAGCTGCGCGACGAGGTGCTGCAGCAGCGGTTCCAGGGCATGAAGGACGCGTTGAACGGCGCCGACCCGGGCAAGAACCCCGAGGCCGCGCAGCGGATGGGCGAGATGCTGCAGGACCTCAACGACCTGCTCGGCAAGCACGCCCGCGGCGAGGACACCGACGACGCGTTCGCCGAGTTCATGGACCGGCACGGCGACTTCTTCCCCGACGCCCCGCAGGACGTCGACGAGCTGATCGACCAGCTGGCCCGGCAGGCCGCGTCGGCCGAGCGGCTGATGCGGTCGCTGTCGTCGGCGCAGCGCGACGAGCTCGCGCAGCTGATGCAGCAGGCGCTGGCCGGCACCGGGCTCGCCGAGCAGATGGGCGCGCTCACCGACAACCTGCGCTCGCTGCGCCCCGACCTGCGCTGGGACCGCGGTGAGCGGTCGCAGGGTGACCAGCCGATGGGCTACGGCGAGGCGACCGCCGCCCTCGGCGAGGTGGCCGAGCTCGACGACCTGCTCGAGCAGCTCGGCCAGGAGCACCCGGGCGCGACCCTCGACGACGTCGACGTGGACGCCGTCGAGCGGCAGCTCGGGCGACGGGCGGCCGACGACGTGCGCCGCCTGCGCGACCTCGAGGCCGAGCTGCGCCGGCAGGGCTGGCTGCAGCGCGCGGCCGGTGGCGGCGAGCTGACGCTGAGCCCGAAGGCGTTGCGGCGCCTGGGTTCCACCGCCCTCAAGGTCGTCTTCGGTCAGCTGTCGGGTGGGGCTCGCGGGCAGCACGACACGCGATCGGCCGGTGCCGCCGGCGAGGCGACCGGGGCGTCGCGGGCCTGGGAGTTCGGCGACGAGCAGCCCCTCGACGTCGTGCGCACCGTCAGCAACGCCGTCCAGCGCTCGCACGCCGCCGGTGCCGGCCGGGTCGACCTCGACGTCAGCGACTTCGAGGTCATCGAGACCGAGCGCCGCGCGGGCGCCGCGGTGGCGCTGCTGGTCGACCTGTCGTTCTCCATGGTGTCGGAAGGGCGCTGGGGCCCGATGAAGCAGACGGCGCTGGCGCTGTCGCACCTCGTGGCCACCCAGTTCCCGCAGGACGCGCTGCAGATCATCGGCTTCGGCCGCTACGCGATGCGCCTGACGCAGGGTGAGCTGGCCGCCGTCGAGCCCGACTTCGTGCAGGGCACCAACCTGCAGCACGCGCTGCAGCTGGCGCAGCGGCACCTGCGCCGGCACCCGGACGGCGACCCCGTCGTGCTGGTGGTCACCGACGGCGAGCCGACGGCGCACCTGGCCGACGACGGCGAGGCGGTCTTCGCCTGGCCGCCGCAGCCGGAGACGGTGCGCGCCACCGTGCGCGAGGTCGACGCGCTCACCCGCTTCGGCGCGACCCTCAACCTGTTCATGCTCGGCGAGGACCCGGGGCTGCAGCGCTTCGTCGACGCGGTGGCCCGGCGCAGCGGCGGGCGGGTGCTCACGCCGTCCGCGCAGGACCTGGGCCGGTACGTCGTGCAGGACTACCTGCGCGCCCGTCAGGGGCGCCGGGCCGCGGGGTGACCGAGGGTCGCTGGATCGCAGAACCGTTGCACCGCACCGAGATCGACGGCGTGCCGGTGCTCTGGCGGCAGGGTCCGGGCCCGCTGCAGGCGTCGCTGGTGGTGCGCACCGGGCTGGCCGACGAGACGTTCACGACGAACGGCCTCACGCACCTCGTCGAGCACCTGGTGATGCGCCGGGTGGGACCGCGGCCGATCGAGGTGAACGCGTCCGTCGGGCTGCTGTTCACGGAGTTCACGGCCACCGGCAGCCCGGCCGCGGTCGCGTCCTTCGTGACCGACGTGTGCGGCGTGCTGCGAGACGTCGCCGCGGCCGAGCCCGCCGACCTGGCCGGCGACGTCGCCGCCGAGCTGCGCGTCCTCGACGTCGAGGAGGGCGGCGGCGGGCCGCCCGGTGGGCTGCTCGCCCTGCGCTTCGGGGCGGTCGGGCACGGGCTGGCCGGCTTCCGGCCGGTGGCGCAGCACGTGCTGCGCCCGGTGCAGGTGCGCGAGCAGGTGCGCAGCCGGTTCGTCGCCGGGCAGGCGGTGCTGGTGCTCGACGGGCCGCCACCGAGCGACCTGCGCCTCGGGCTGCCGGAGGGTCCGCCGCTGCCCCTGCCGAGGACGCGTGAGCGGTCGATGGCCGGGCACTGCCTCGACGAGGCCGCGCCGGGGGTCGCCGTGGGTCTGCTGGCCCAGGTGCCGTCCCCGACTGACAGGGAGGCGCTGGCTGCGGCCGTGCGCATCGCCGGGCGTCGCGCCGAGCAGCTCGTGCGGCACGACCTCGGGCTGGCCTACGACGTCGACGGCGACCTGACGCTGCTCGACGCCGGGCGCGCCCAGGCCGCCCTCTGGGCCGACTGCCGCGACCGCGACGCGCCGAGGGTGCTGCGCGAGCTGGTCGGGGTGCTCGAGTCCGTCGGCGACAGCGGCCCGACGGCCGACGAGCTGGCGTTCGACGTCGCGTCGGCCCACGAGGCGCTGCGCGACGCGCGCGGCGTCTTCGCGTCGCTGGAGGGCGCCGCCCGCGACCTGCTCGTCGGCCTGCCGCTGCTCACCGAGGCAGAGCGGCTCGCCGTCGTCGAGGGGTTGTCCGCCGACGACGTCGCCGCGTCGGTGCGGCTGGCGGCGCGCACGGTGCAGGCGCTGGTGCCCGAGGACGTCCGGGTCGACCTGCCCGGGTGGCGCCGCGCACCGGCCAGCACGGTGCAGCCGGTCGAGGGCCGGGTGCTGCGCCGCCGGCTGCTCTCGTGGGCGCCGCGCGGGTCGCGTCTCGTGCACCAGCCCGGCACCGGCGTCTCGTACCTGCACGACGACGAGGTCGGTGGGCACCGGACGGCCCGGTGGCCGGACGTCGTCGGGGTCGGCGTCGACGGCGATGGCGTGCACGTCGTGCAGACCGCAGACGGCGAGGCGATCCCGGTGCGCGTCAAGGACTTCCACGGCGGGCAGCCGGTGCTCGACGACCTGCTGGCGCACGTGCCCGCCGAGCTGGTGTTCGGGGTGCCGGCCGACGAGTGAGGACTAGGTGAGGGCGTCGACCAGCGCGGTGAGCGTCTCGCTGCAGCCGGCGTCCAGCTTGAGCGTGGCCAGCGGGTCGCCGCGCGTGGCGCCGCGGTTCACGATCACCACGGGCGTGCCCTCCTGGCTGGCGCGCCGCACGAACCGCAGCCCCGACTGCACGGTCAACGACGAGCCGGCGACCAGCAGCGCCTCGGCGCCCGCGACCAGCTCGTAGCAGCGCTCGACGCGCGCCCGGGGCACGTTCTCGCCGAAGAACACGACGTCCGGCTTCAGCGGGCCGCCGCCGCACACCAGGCAGTCGGCCAGCCGGAACCCGCTCACGTCGCTCACGACGGCGTCGCCGTCCGGTGCCAGCTCGACGAAGCCGTCGTCGGCGAAACCGGGGTTCAGGGCCTCGAGCCGCTCGTCGAGCAGCGCCCGCCCGCTCACGTCGTCGCAGTGCAGGCAGCGCACCCGGCTGATGCGGCCGTGCAGGTCGACGACGTGCTCGCTGCCGGCCGCCTCGTGCAGCCCGTCGACGTTCTGGGTGATGACCGCCTGCACCGCACCGGCCCGTTCGAGCGCCGCCACGGCGCGGTGGCCGGCGTTCGGGTGGGCGGTGCCCATGGTGCGCCAGCCGACGTGCGAGCGGGCCCAGTAGCGCTGCTGCGCCGCGTGACCCGACACGAACTCCTGGTAGGTCATGGGGGAGCGCGGCGGCGAGTCGGGGCCGCGGTAGTCGGGGATGCCGCTGTCGGTCGACAGCCCGGCGCCAGTGAGCGCGACGACCCGGCGTCCCGCCAGCAGGTCGACCGCCCGCGAGAGGTCCGTCGACGCGACCGGTGCGGAGCCCTTCTGCAGCACCGCACCAGCCTACGTCGACCGGTGGTCAGGCCGTGAGCGCGTTGAGCTCGAGGTTGATGTCGTCCGGGTCCTGCAGCGACAGGACCGCCATGCCCGCGGGGCCGAGGTCGCGCACCTCACCGTGCTCGACGCCGGCGGTGGTGAGCCGCTGCGCGGCCGCGGCCAGCTCCTCGGGGGAATCGACGGTGAGGCTCACGTGGTCGAGGCCCACTCGGGTCGGCTCGAACCGGTCACCGCTCGCGGCACCGGGTCGCAGGCCGAGCAGCTGGTCGCCGACGGCGAAGATGCACCCCGCGAACAGCCGCTCCGGGTCCTGGCGCGCCTCGGGGTCGTCCGCCTGGTCGGTGAAGTCCATCGCCGGCGCGCTGCCGAGCAGCTCGGTGTAGAACGCCTTCGACCGCCGGACGTCGGTCACCGTCAGACGCACGTGGTGGATGCCGGTGGGGGTCGTGGTGCTCGGTTCGCTCATGCCCTCACCATGCGGGGAACGGTTCGACCTCGCACTCTGATCGGGGCGGACGAGTCAGGGGGCGGACGGCTCGGTGCGCTCGGCGCGCTCGGCCACGCTGCGCTCGATGCAGAGCTCGTTGCCCTCGGGGTCGGCCACCGTGACCCAGCCCGAACCGTCCGGGCGCCGGTGGTCCTCGACGACGGAACCGCCGAGCCGCAGCACCTCCTCGAGGGTCTCGTCGCGGGTGCGGTCGAGCGGCTCGAGGTCGAGGTGCACCCGGTTCTTCACCGTCTTGCCCTCGGGCACCGGGAGGAACAGCAGTGCCGGCCCCGCGCCGTCCGCGGGCACCAGCAGGCCCTCGTCGTCGGCGTCCTCGTTGGGGTTCTCCGGGTCCTCGACGTAGTCGGTGAGCGCCGACCAGAAGGCGACGAGCGGGCGCCAGTCGCGGCAGTCGACGGTGATCGTGCGGATGCGTGTGGTCATCGTCGGATCCTCGCGCCTCGCGTGCTCCGGTGGTACCTGTTTGCGACGCGGCGGAACACCCGGTGGCGTCCGCCGGTTGCCGACCGCATGACCACCTACGGACTCATCGGCGCCGGGCACATCGGCAGCACCCTCGCGAAGCTGCTCGTGCAGGCCGGGCACGACGTCGTCATCAGCAACTCCCGCGGGCCCGAGACCCTGAGCGACCTCGTGTCGTCCCTCGGCCCGAAGGCCCGCGCCGCCACCGCGGCCGAGGCCGCCGCCGACGCAGAGGTCGCCGTCGTGACGATCCCGCTCAAGAACATCGCGGAGGTCCCGGCCGAGCCCCTGGTGGGCAAGCTGGTGATCGACACCAACAACTACTACCCCGAGCGCGACGGGCAGATCGCCGAGCTCGACGACGAGACCAGCACCACCGCCGAGCTGCTGCAGCACCACCTGCCGCTGTCGAAGGTCGTGAAGGCCTTCAACCACATCTTCTCCGACGACCTCGCCACGCAGGGTGGGCGTGACGGCAGCCGCCGCGCGCTGGCCGTCGTGGGCGACGACGCCGAGGCCGTGCACCAGGTCGGGCAGCTCGTCGACCAGCTCGGCTTCGAGCCGGTCGAGGTCACGCCGCTGTCGGAGGGCTGGCGCGTGCAGCGCGACACCCCGGCCTACACGGTCGACCTGGACGCCGAGGGCCTGCGGCAGAAGATGTCCGAGGCGAAGCGCTACCGCGACATGTGATCCCAGGCGACCGTCCGGCGGGCGGTCGGCGCGTCACCGACGGTGCGCGCTGATCGTCTGCCGGAACCGGACGCCGCCGTCGACGCCGCGCAGCCGCACCGTCAGGTCGTGGCTGGCGGCGTCGACGTGCACCTCCCCGAAGAACTGGAACCCGCCGGCCGGACCGGTGTTCGCCACCGGCGGCGCCTCGACGTACACCGCCTTCGGGCCGAACGTGCCGTCGAGCGCGTTCGGGCCGAACGCGCCGGCGTTCAGCGGTCCGGAGACGAACTCCCAGAACGGGTCGAAGCGCTGGTAGCTCGCCCGGCTCGGGTCGTAGTGGTGCGCCGCGGTGTAGTGCACGTCGGCGGTGAGCCACACGTGGTTGCGGATCCCGTGGCGCTGCAGGAACGACAGGATGCGCGCCACCTCGCCCTCGCGGCCGAGCGGTGCACCGCCGTCGCCCTGGGCGAGGCCCTCCTGGTTCACCGCGCCGTCCGGCACCACGAGGCCGAGGGGCAGGTCGTTCGCGATGACCTTCCACACCGCCTTCGACCGCTTCAGCTCGCGCTCGAGCCACGCCACCTGCGCGTCGCCCAGCACGCCCTCGCCGGGCATCTCGTCGTCCGGCCCGTTCGGGTTCTTGTGCGTGCGCATGTCGAGCACGAACAGGTCGACGAGCGGGCCGAGGTGCACCACGCGGTAGATGCGCCCGTGCGGGTCTGCGACGCTCGGGCTGGTCGGCACGTACTCGCCCCACGCGCGGCGGGCCCGGCGGGCCAGCACGTCGACGTCGGTCTCCTGGTAGCGGGGGTCGTCGAGGAGCTGGCCGGGGTACCAGTTGTTGCGCACCTCGTGGTCGTCCCACTGGTTGACCTGCGGCGTGCGGGCGAGGAACGCGCGCCAGTTGTCGGCGAGCAGGTTGTAGGCGAACTGCCCGCGGTACTGGTCGAGCGTCTGCGCGACGGCCGACTTCGCCTCGGTCACCACGTTGCGGTAGGTGCCGCCGTCCGGCAGCGCGACCGTGGGCACCAGCGGTCCGTCGCTGTAGACCGTGTCGCCGCTGCAGAGGAAGAAGTCCGGGTCGAGGTCGAGCAGGGCGTTCGCCGCGCGGAACCCGCCGTACTGCTCGTCGATGCCCCAGCCCTGGCCGACGATGTCGCCGCTCCACGCGAAGCGCACGTCGTCGCGCCGGCCGCCGGGCACCCGCAGGCGGCCCACCAGCGGCTCGGACGACGCGCGCCGGTCGTCGAGGTCGACGGCCCGCACCCGGTAGTGCAGCTCGGCGCCCTTCGGCAGGTCGCGCAGCACGACGCGGCCGGTGCCGTCGGAGCGCGGGGTCAGCACCGGGCCGCGCACCTCGCGGACCCCGCGCCGGAACGCCGGGTCGCGGCTGACCTCGACGAGCATCCTCGCCGCGCGGTCCGAGCGCGTCCAGATGGTCGCGTGCTCCGCCGTGACGTCGCCGGACTGCACCGCGCTCAGCACGGGCCGGTTGCGGCGGACGAGGGCAGGGGCGCCGGCCGCCCAGCTCGGAGCGGCCTCCAGACCCGTTGCGGTACCTGCGATCCCGGCCGCGATGCCCGCCTGCAGCAGCCCGCGCCGTCCGATGGTGTGCGACATGCGGCACAGCGTCGTCCGAGATGCGCGCCGGCGGGTGGCGGTGGTGCGGCGGGTGGGTGAACCCTCGCCGTCGGGCAGGATCGGGTCGTGCTGCGCGCCGAGCTGCTGACCCGCCTCGCCACCGGCGTGCCCGTCGCGCCGTCCGCGGTGGTGCTGGCGGTGGACGGCGTGGACGGTGCCGGCAAGACGACCTTCGCCGACGCGCTGGGTGCGGTGCTCGAAGGATCGGGCCGCCCGGTGGCGCGGGTGCGGGCCGACGACCACCTGCACCCGCCCGAGGTGCGGTACGCCCGCGGACGCGACTCGCCCGTCGGCTTCTGGCTCAACTCGTACGACCACGCTGCACTGCTGGCCGCCGTGGACGCGGGGGAGTCGGGGCTCCGGGCCGGCGATGTCGTGGTGGTCGACGGGATCTTCCTGCACCGGCCGGAGCTGCGGCCGCGCTGGGACCGCTCCGTCTGGCTCGACGTGCCGTTCGCCACGACGTACGCCCGGATGGCCCGTCGCGACGGCTGCGACCCCGACCCGCTGCACCCGGCGAACCGGCGGTATCTCGAGGGCCAGCGGATCTACCTGCGCGAGCACCACCCGGAGCGGCTGGCGGACGTCGTGGTCGACAACAGCGACCCCGGCCGGCCGCGGCTGCTGCGCGGCGACTAGCCGGCGGTGGCGGGCCGGTCGTCGTGCAGGTCGCGGCCGCCCACCGTCAGGGCCGACAGCACCCCGGCCACCACGAGCGCCACGGCGCAGCCGATCACCGCCCGGTCGAACCCGGCGTCGAACGCGGTCGGGTCGCCGAAGGCGCTGTCTCCCAGGCCGACCGCGAGCGGCAGCACCGCCACCGACACCAGCCCGGCGGTGCGCGCGACGGCGTTGTTCACGCCGGACGCGACACCCGCGTGCCGTGCCGGGGCCGCCGTCAGCACGGTGGCCGTCAGCGGCGCGACCGTGAGGGTGAGGCCCAGGCCGAACACCACGATCGGGGGCAGCACGTCGAGCACGAACGACGCGCCGGGCCCGACGCGGAGCAGCAGCAGCAGGCCCAGCCCGCTCACCACGGGCCCGACGGTCATGAACGGCCGTGGGCCGAAGCGGGCCGCGAGGCCGCCGGCGCGCGACGAGCCGAAGAGCATCAGCACGGTGACCGGGAGCAGCGCCGCTCCGGAGGCGAGCGGGCTGAACCCCGCCACCAGCTGCAGCTGCAGCACCAGCACGAAGAAGACGCCCGCCAGCGCGCCGTACATCACGAACGTCACCGCGTTCGTGGCGGTGAACCGGCGGGACGAGAAGATGTCGAGCGGCAGCATCGGGTGCCGGCTGCGTCGCTCGTTCACCGCGAACCCGGCTGCCGCGGCCGCGGCCACCACGAGGCACGGCACCCACACGACCGGTCGGTCGCCGGCACCGGCGCCGATCAACCCGTAGGTGAGCGCGCCGAGTGAGAGCGCTCCCAGCACCGCGCCGGCGACGTCGACGCCACGCACCGACTCGGCGTCCCGCGTCTCCGGCACGTGCCGCAGGGTCACCGCGACCACCACCGCCACCAGGGGCACGTTCAGCAGGAAGATCCAGCGCCACGACAGCGCGTCGATCAGCCAGCCGCCCACGAACGGCCCGGCCGCACCGGTCAGCCCGGAGAACCCCGACCACGCGCCGATCGCCCGAGCCCGGTCGTCGCCCTCGAACACCGCGGCGAGGATGGCCAGCGACCCGGGGGTCAGCAGCGCTCCCGCGGCCCCCTGCAGCAGCCGCGCCGCGACCAGCACGCCGATCGACGGCGCGACGGCGCAGAGCACCGAGGTCAGCGCGAACGCGATCGCGCCCCACACGAAGACCCGCCGCCGGCCCATGAGATCGCCCAGCGACCCGCCGAGCAGGATGAACGCCGCGAGCGTGAGCGTGTAGCCGTTGAGCGTCCACTGCAGCCCGGACAGGCCGGCGTCGAGGCCGCGCCCGATGGCCGGCAGCGCGATGTTCACCACCGTCGCGTCGAGCGACGCGACCCCCGAGCCGAGCACGGTGGCCAGCACCACCCAGCGGCCACGTGCCTCGCCGAGCCGGACGACGGAGGGGCCGGCGGGCGCGGGCGACGAGGTCATGGCGCCATCATGCCGCCGCGCCGCCGGGTGGCCGCGCACCCGCACCGGGGGTTCAGTGGTGTCCATGAGCGAGCAGCCGCAGGGCATCGAGCACGCCGTCGACCAGGGTGTGGCGGACGGCGCCGCCGTCGACCCGGACGCCGACACCGACCTGCAGTCGGCCGACGAGCGCGTCGACCCCGACGACCCCGAGGAGGCCATGCGCTCCGCCGCGGAGCGCTCGACCGACCCGAGCTAGTCCGCGAGGTCGAGCCGCATCACGGCGCGGCGGGGCGTGGGACGGCTGATCTCGCGGAACCCGGCGGCCTGGAACGCGCTCGTGGTGCCGACGCCGAGCTCCTGCACGATCACCTGCGTCGTCGTCATCGGGTACGCCTCGATCGCCAGGGCGCCGTGGCGTCGGGCGTGCTCGACGGCGGCCCGCGCCAGCGTCTTGCTCACCCCGCGTCGCCGGTACCCGGCTCGGGTGAACAGGCACGTGACGGCCCAGACCGTGGGGTCCGTCCGGTCCTCGTCACGCCCCGACCAGGCCGCGCGGCTGCTGCGCACCAGACCCGGATAGCCGGCCCGTGGCCCGACGGCGCACCAGCCCACCGGCTCGCCGTCGAGGTGCGCGAGCAGGCCCGGCCCGGGTCCGTCGTCGCCCTCGACCTGTTGCCGCAGCCGATCGGCGCGCTCCTCGGCCGGGAACGACTCGAAGCACTCGCCGCGCTCGAGCCTGAACCGCTGGCACTGGCAGACCGGTGCCGTACCGCGCGTGCCGAACACCGTCTGGAGGTCGTCCCACCCGGCCGCCCCGACCGGCCGCACCGTGACCGCCGCGACGGTCCTCACGACGGACCGCGCAGCAGGTGCAGCGTCGCGTCGTCGCGCCGCCCGTCGAACAGGCGCAGCAGCACGTCGGCGAACACCCCCTCGGTGGGTGCCGCGACCTCGAACAGCGTCATCGACGAGCGCAGCTTGGTGGCGTCGACCGGGCCCAGCACGGCGTCGGGGTCGGCGTCGTCGAGCGCCAGCAGCGTCTCGCAGGTCTCGCGCAGCCGCGGGCCGAGCACCGGGTGCGCCAGGTAGGCCGCCGCCTCGTCGACGTCGTGCACGGCGTAGCGCCGGGCCGTCTCGCTGCGTCCGAGCCCCGCCAGCTGCGGCAGCACGAACCACATCCAGTGCGACTGCTTGCGGCCGGCGCGCAGCTCGGCGAGGGCGCGGGCGTAGGTGCCGTCGTCGTCCTGGGCGTCGACGAAGCGCTGCAGGTCGTGAGGGTCGCTGGTGTCGGTCACCCACCCACCCTCGCACCGACCCGACGTCCGGGTCACGAGCGGCGGCTACCGTCGTGGGGTGCCGGACGTGCGACAGGAGCTGCGAGCGGACTGCGCCAGGTGCGCGGGGCTGTGCTGCGTCGCACCGGCCTTCACGGCGTCGGCGGACTTCGCGATCGACAAGCCGGCCGGGCGGCCCTGCCCGAACCTGCTGGCCGACAGCCGCTGCGGCATCCACGACGTGCTGCCGCAGCGCGGGTTCCGCGGGTGCGTGACCTTCGACTGCCTCGGTGCCGGCCAGGCGACGGTGCAGCGCACCTTCGGGGGGCGCGACTGGCGCGAGTCGCCCGAGCTGGCGCGCAGCGTGTTCGCCGCGTTCGGCGTGCTGCGCGGACTGCACGAGCTGCGCTGGTACCTCGTCGACGCGCTCGCGGCACCGGGTGCGGCAGCGGTGCACGACGACCTCGCTGCCGAGCTGGAGCGGCTGGAGTCGTTGTGCGACAGGCGTCCCGAGGAGCTGACGGCCATCGACTCGGTGGCCGAGCAGCAGCGCGTCGCACCGTTGCTGGCCCGGGCGACGTCGCTGGTGCACGGGAGGCGGCCGGGCCCCGATCTGCGCGGCGCCGACCTCGCCGGGCGCGACCTGCGGCGGACGACGCTGCGGCGGGCCGTGCTGCGGGGCGCGCTGCTGCTCGGGGCCGCCCTGCTCGGCGTCGACCTCGAGGGGGCCGACCTGGTCGGTGCGGACCTGCGCGGCGCGGACCTGCGCGGCGCGGACCTGCGGCACGCGCTCTTCCTGAACCCGATGCAGCTGGCGGCCGCGCGCACCGACGCCACCACGCGGCCGCCGGGCTGGGCCGACGTCAGCGGCCGGTGACGCCGTCGATCGCCTCGCGCAGCAGGTCGGCGTGGCCGTTGTGCCGCGCGTACTCGCCCACCAGGTGCACGTGCACCATGCGCAGCGACATCACCTCGCCGTCGCGGTCGACCACCTCGTGCTCCCAGTCGAGGCCGGCGACCGCGGCCTGGCCGGCCGCCCACTCCGCCTGCAGCGCGGCGACCGCCGCCTCGGCGTCCGCCGGGTCGACGGCGTCGAAGTCGTGGTCGCGCCCCAGCGCGGGGTCGAAGACGGGCGGCACGTCCTCGTGCGCGGCCCGCAGCCGCAGCCAGATGCGCTCGACCTTGGTGAGATGGCGCACCAGCCCGAGCAGCGACAGGTTCGACGACGGGATCGGTCGTGCCGCGAGCTGCTCGGCGGTCAGGCCGGCGCACACGTTCAGCAGCACCGACCGCTGCCAGCGCAGGTACGCCTCCAGCATCGGGCGGTCGGGTCCGGTGAGCGGCCCGTCGACGGGCTCGGGAGGGGGCGCTGTCCAGGTCACCGGTGGATCCTGTCACCACGACCTGCGCGGGTCGGGGCGGCGGGTACGGTTGCCCACCATGGTGACCGTCTTGTTCGCGATGATCTCGGTGCTCGCCGTGATCTGCTTCCTCGGCGGCATCTACGCCCTCGTGAAGGGTGCCACCGACGGTCCGCGGCCGAGCGCCGTGCCGACGCACGACCGGCCGGGCATCACCACCACCGCCGTGACCACCGACCAGAGCCGGCAGCCGGCCAGGGTCACCGAGGTGCGCTACGCCTTCGTCGCCGGCATCGTGCTGCTCTTCCTCGACCTGCTGCTCGTCTGGACGACGGGCAACCACTAGCGCGGTCGGTCGCCCGGCACCCGTTGCGGCGCAACGGAGGTCGACGAACCGGCCACGCCGGGCCGGAGGGACCGCTTAGGCTGGTGCGGTGACCCAGGCCCCGTCGACCCGTCTGCGGGTCGTGGCGGCCGGGCACGGACCGGTGCGCGTGGTGGTGCTGCCGGGGCTCGGGCTGCCGCGCTACCTGCACCCGGCGGTGCGGGCGCTCGGGGCCGCGGGCCGCGCCACCCAGCTGCTCGACCTGCCGGGGTTCGGGTCCCGCCGAGCCAGGGGCAGCGCGCCCGACGTCCTCGCGGTGGCCGCCGCAGCGGCCACCTTCCTGCGCGAGACGGCGGACGGCCGACCCGTGGTGCTCGTCGGCCACTCGACCGGTGCGGCGTCCGCGCTGCACACCGCGCTGGCCGTGCAGCACGCCGACGTCGGGCTGCGATCGCTGGTGCTCGCCGCGCCGACGCAGGCGCCGCTGCGGCACGCGCCGCTGCTCGTCGCCCTGGGGCCGCTGGCCTTCCGCCGCGACCTGCCGTCGCTGGTGCAGGTGGTGCCGGACGTGCTGCGGGCCCGGCTCGACGTGCTGCGGCTGCTGCAGACCGCGGTGCGCGACGCGGGGGAGCAGTACGTGGGCGAGCTGGAGGTGCCGCTCGTGCTCACCGCCGGACGCAGCGACACCTACTCGCCCGAGGCGTGGCTGCGCGTGCTCGCCGCCGCCGCGACCGCCGCGCCGTCCGTGCGCGTGCTCATGACGCCGGGTTCGCACAACCCGATGGTCGGGCACCCGGAGCGGCTGGTGACCGCCGTCGAGGCGGCGCTCGAGCCGGTGCCGGTGACCGCGCCGCGCTAGGCGTCCTCGGCCATGCTCCACATCGACCACAGCGCCGTGCGCATCCGGCGCGGCTGCCGCAGCACGGTGACCACGGCCGAGCCGACGTCCAGCGGCGACAGGTAGGTGTCCTTCAGCGGGTCGCCCGCGGTGCGCCCCAGGCCGTCGGCGAAGCCGGTGTTCACCGCAGCCGGCGCGATCGTGCTGACGCGCACCCCGCGCGGGCGCAGCTCGCGGTCGAGCGAGACGGCCAGCCCGACCTGGCCGAACTTCGTCGACGCGTAGACCGACTCGTTCCCGCCGGCCGTGCCGAGCCCCGCCACGGACGCCACGACGACGACGTCCCCACCGCCCCCGCGCTGGTCGAAGTGCGCGACCGCGGCCCGCACCGCCCAGACGGTGCCGAGCAGGTTGGTCTCGACGATCGCCGTCAGACGCTCGTCCGGGTGGTCGAGGATGCCGCCGAAGGCGCCGATGCCGGCGTTGCAGACGACGGAGTCGAGCCGCCCGAAGCGCTCGACCGCAGCGGCGACGACGTCGCGCGCGTCGTCGGCGGACCGGACGTCGACCCGGTGGGTCAGCACCCGGTCGGCCGGCCACCCGGCGACCGACGCGTCGGCGCGGTCGCGGTCGAGGTCGGCGACCACCACGTTCGCGCCGGCCTCCAGCAGCAGCGTCGTGGTGGCCGCGCCGATGCCGGCACCGGCGCCCGTCACCAGCACCACGGTGCCCGTCAGGTCTCGCGTCTCAGCCGGCACGGTCGGTCTCCTCGTCGTCGGGGCGGGCCTGCACGCGGAGCGCGAGCAGCGTCGTGGTCCACCGCGCCCGTCGTCGGGCGAGCAGGTCGGCGGCCGCCGGCTCCGGGTCGGCGACGGGGTGCGAGGGCACGCGGGCGGCGGCCAGCAGCACGGCCTCGTCGCGCAGGTCGGCCTCCCGGGCCGCCAGCAGG
>NZ_BAAHBM010000052.1:0-24029 GCF_054776675.1 Angustibacter aerolatus | reverse complement strand
GCTCGGCGAGCAGCGGCCACCCGCGCAGCGCGGCGAGGTCGGCGGCCGCCGCACCCCGCGACGCCTGCGGGCCCGGCAGGTCGCCGACGAGCACCAGGGTGCGCGGCACGTCCGACAGCGGCTCGACGGCACCGGCGAGGGCCGTCGGCCGCGACGTCCACGGTGCGTCGTCAGGGCGTCCGTCGAGCGGCTCGTCGAAGCCGCTGTCGGTGGGCACCAGCGGCTCGCGGAGGGGCAGGTTCAGGTGCGCCGGACCGGGGGCGCCGCCGTCCGCACCGGTGGCCGCGGCGACCATCCGGCTCACCGTCGACCGCCACCCCGGCACCTGGCCCGGCCGCGCGTCCGGCGTCCCGAGGTCGTGCGCCCAGCGCGGCGCGTCGCCGAACACCCCCACCTGCCGCGTGGTCTGGTTCGCCCCGGTGCCGCGCAGCTCGGGCGGGCGGTCGGCGCTCAGCACCAGCAGCGGCCGCCCGGTGTGCGCGGCCTCGAGCACCGCCGGGTGCAGGTTCACCACCGCGGTGCCGGACGTCGTCACGACCGGCACCGGCACGCCGCCGGTCGCCAGGCCGAGCGCGAGGAAACCGGCCGACCGCTCGTCGGTGCGCACGTGCAGCTCGAGGCGGCCCGCGGCGTCGGCGGCGTGCAGCGCGTAGGCCAGCGGCGCCGAGCGCGACCCGGGGCACAGCACCGCGTGCCGCACGCCGTGCCGCACCAGCTCGTCGACCAGCACGGTGGCGCACGCCGTCGAGGGGTTCACCGGCGGATCATCCCGCAGCGACCGGTGGCGCTCACGCGCGGACGCGCTTCGACAGGTACTCGGCCGAGGCCCGGTACCCGAGGGCCGCGTAGAAGTCCTGGGCCCGCCGGGTCGCCAGCGCCACCAGGCCGGCACCGTGCCCGGCGGCCCACTCCTCCGCCGCGGCCGTCAGCGCCCGGCCGGTGCCTCGCCGCTGGTGCCGGACGTCGACCGCGAGCTCCTCGATCCAGCAGACCGGCCCGTTCGCGAAGAAGGTCTGGTGCACGAAGGCCAGCAGGTACCCCACGACGTCCCCGTCCTGGTCGGCCACCAGCAGCAGCGCCGCCCGGTCGGCCAGCAGCGCCGGCCACGCGCGGTCGAACGCGGCGGCGTCCGGCTCGAAGCTCGTCGCGGTGGCGGCCGCCAGCACCTGCACGCCCGCGGCGTCACCGGGCCGCGCCGGCCGCACCAGCACGGTCACAGCAGGGCCCAGCAGCGCGCCAGCCGGTCGAGCCACCAGTCGCGACGGTCGGGCGGAGCGGCGACCTCGTCGAGGCGATCCGGGTCGACCGTGGCGGCGGCCGGCAGCGAGCCGCCGCGGGGGCGCAGCGGGGTCGAGGTGACGTCGTGCTCGAACAGGCCGACGGTGCCGAGGCCGCACGCGAACGGCAGGCTGGGCAGCGCGGCGGCCAGGGCGACGCCGGCCGCGATGCCCACCGACGTGTCGAGCGCCGAGGACACCACCACGGGCAGCCCGCACGCCGCGGCGACCTCCAGCGCGGCCGGCACCCCGCCGAGCGGCGCCACCTTGACCACCACGACGTCGGCGCTGCCCGCGGCCGCGACCCGCAGCGGGTCCTCGGCCTTGCGGATGCTCTCGTCGGCGGCCACCAGCACGTCGGTGCCGTCGGCCGCCAGCAGCAGCCGCAGCTCGCCCAGCTCCTCGAGGGTGGCGCACGGCTGCTCGGCGTACTCCAGGTCGTGCCGCGCCAGCCGGGCCAGCGCCCGCCGCGCGTCGTCCACCGACCAGCCGCCGTTCGCGTCGACGCGCACGCGGCCCCCGGCGCCCAGCAGCCGCCGCACCTCGCCGACGCGCGCCACGTCGTCGTCGAGCGACTGGCCGGGCTCGGCGACCTTCACCTTCGCCGTGGTGCACCCGTCGAACCGGGCCAGCACGCCCTCGACGTCGGCCGGGCCGACGGCCGGCACGGTGGCGTTGACCGGCACGTGGTCGCGCACCGCCCGCGGCACCGGGGCGGTGGCCGACGCGAGGGCCGACCGCAGCCAGCGCGCCGCCTCGACGTCGTCGTACTCGACGAACGGCGAGAACTCGCCCCAGCCGGCCGGGCCGCGCAGCAGCAGCGCCTCGCGCGTGGTGATGCCGCGGAACCGCACGCGCATCGGCAGGCTCACGACGCGCGCCGTCCGCACCAGCGTCTCCAGGTCGGGCTGCACGCGCCTATCCTCGCCGACGT
Organism: Angustibacter aerolatus; assembly: GCF_054776675.1. NCBI lineage: Bacteria > Bacillati > Actinomycetota > Actinomycetes > Kineosporiales > Kineosporiaceae > Angustibacter > Angustibacter aerolatus. The sequence goes on along the minus strand of NZ_BAAHBM010000052.1, from coordinate 21,818 downwards.
GCGCAACGAGCCCGTCAGCGAGACCTTCGACCCGTCCGCGTGGACGCCGGTCGCCGGCTTCGAGTTCACCGACGTCACCTACCACCGCGCCGTCGACACCGGTGCCGTGCGCATCGCGTTCGACCGGCCGGAGGTGCGCAACGCCTTCCGGCCGCACACCGTCGACGAGCTGTACCGCGCGCTCGACCACGCCCGCATGACACCCGACGTCGGGTGCGTGCTGCTCACCGGCAACGGCCCGAGCCCCAAGGACGGCGGCCGCGCCTTCTGCTCCGGCGGCGACCAGCGCATCCGCGGCCGCAGCGGCTACCAGTACGCGGACGGCGAGACCGCCGAGACGGTCGACGAGGCCCGGGTGAAGGCGGCCGGCGGGCGCCTGCACGTGCTCGAGGTGCAGCGGCTCATCCGCACGATGCCCAAGGTGGTCATCGCCGTCGTCAACGGGTGGGCGGCCGGCGGCGGCCACAGCCTGCACGTCGTCTGCGACCTCACGATCGCCAGCCGCGAGCACGCCCGCTTCAAGCAGACCGACGCCGACGTCGGCTCGTTCGACGCCGGCTACGGCTCGGCCTACCTGGCGCGCATGGTCGGCCAGAAGGCCGCGCGCGAGATCTTCTTCCTGGGCCGCACCTACGACGCCGAGACCATGCAGCGCATGGGCGCCGTCAACGAGGTCGCCGACCACGCCGAGCTCGAGGCCACCGCGCTGCAGTGGGCCCGCGAGATCAACGGCAAGAGCCCCACCGCGCAGCGCATGCTGAAGTACGCCTTCAACCTGGTGGACGACGGCCTCATGGGTCAGCAGGTCTTCGCCGGCGAGGCCACCCGCCTCGCCTACATGACCGACGAGGCCGTCGAGGGCCGCGACGCCTTCCTGCAGAAGCGCGACCCCGACTGGACGCCCTTCCCCTGGTACTTCTGACCCAGAACGCTTGCAGGACAACGGGTGTGTCGAGGGACACACCGGGGCGCCCGGTCTCGATTTGGCGGACGGCGCGAGCGGGTGCGACGATCGACCTGCCCATCCAGAGCGACCGAGAGACCTGGCTCGTCGACGTCGCAGCAACCGCCCCTCGGGGTGAGGTGCTACCGCCAGGACCGATGGAGGACCACCCCGTGACGCCCCGCTCCACCCTGTGCTCGCGCCGGCACGTCGACCTCTGCCGCACCAGCGGCATGCTCTGTCGGCTCCGTCGAGCCTGACCGCACCCACCACCCCCTCGGCCTCGGCGCGCTGACGCGTCGGGGCTGCTGCGGCGCGCCTCGGGCCCGCCGCGACGAACCCCCGTGGACGCCAAGAGCGTTCTGCCACACCACATCTGGAGATCCCTGTGCGCTTGTCCCGTCTCGTGCCCGCCGTCACCGCCGCCTCCCTCGCGGTGCTGCTCGCCGCCTGCGGCGGTGGCTCCTCGGCGTCGAAGGCCGCGAGCAACCCGTACGACCTGCAGCAGCCCGGCACCCTGCGCGTCGGCACGCTGACCGACGCGCCGCCGAACGTGTACTTGAAGGACGGCAAGTTCACTGGCTTCGACAACGACCTGCTGACCGCGGTCGCGGCGAAGGTCGGGCTCAAGGTGCAGTTCGCCGGCACCGACTTCTCGGCGCTGCTGGCGCAGGTGAACGCGGGCCGCTTCGACGTCGGCAGCTCGTCGATCACCATCACCGAGGCCCGCAAGAAGACCGTGGACTTCGGCAACGGCTACGACTTCGGCTACTTCGGTCTGGACGTGCCCGCCGGCTCGACGGTGAAGGGCTTCGACCAGCTGCAGGGCAAGCGCGTCGTCGTCGTCCAGGGCACCGTGCAGGACGACTACGCGACGAAGCAGAACCTCGACCCGGTGCGCGTGCCCGACTACAACGCGGCGCTGAACCAGCTGCGCACCCAGACGTCCGACGCGTGGATCGCGCCCGCCGAGATCGGCGAGAAGTCGGCGAAGGACAGCAAGGGCAAGATCGTGGTCGCCGCGACCGAGCTCAGCCCCGCCCCGACGGCGTTCGCGGTGAAGCGCGGCAACACGAAGCTGAAGGCCGCGCTGGACAAGGGTCTCGACGAGGTCATCGCCGACGGCACCTGGACGAAGCTGCAGGAGCAGTACTACCCGGGCCGCCCGGTGCCGGCCGACTTCGAGCCCGGGAGCGGCACCGTGAAGTTCCCGCCGGTCACCGCGAGCGCGACCGCGACGTCCTGACCGACGCACCGCACCGACACCCGGCCGGGTGGTCCGCACCCGCGGGCCGCCCGGCCACTGCACCAGGGAGACCCGCATGGAGACGCTGCGCACCGTCTGGCAGACGTTCTTCGACCTCGACGCCATGCGCGAGGCGCTGCCCGACATGCTCACGGTCGGGCTCCGCAACACGCTCGTGCTGGCGATCGCGTCGGCGGTGCTCGGCACCGTGCTGGGTCTGCTGCTCGCGACCGCCGGACTGGCCCGCACCCGTTGGCTGCGCTGGCCGGCGCGCGTCTACACCGACCTGTTCCGCGGCCTGCCGGTGGCCGTGACGATCCTGCTGGTCGGCGTCGGCCTGGCACCCGTGGGGCTCGCGCTGTGGGGCCCGAACCCGTACCCGCTCGGCATCCTGGCGCTCGGCCTGGTGGCGGCGGCGTACATGGGCGAGATCTTCCGGTCGGGCATCCAGAGCGTCGAGGCCGGCCAGCTCGAGGCCAGCCGCGCCCTCGGGTTCTCGCACCGTCAGGCGATGCGGCTGGTGATCGTGCCGCAGGGCGTGCGTCGCGTGCTGCCGGCCTGGGTGAACCAGCTCATCGCGCTCATCAAGGACTCGAGCCTGGTCTACTTCCTCGGCCTGCTCGCCAGCCAGCGCGAGCTGTTCCGCATCGGCCAGGACTACGCCGCCAACACCGGCAACGCGTCGGCGCTCGTCCTCGCCGGGCTCGTGTACCTCGTGATCACCGTGCCGCTCACGCACGCCGTGAACGCGGTCGACCGGCGGCTGCGCGAGGGGCGTCCCGCCGACGGCGTCGAGGCACCGGACGACGACGCAGCCCTCACCGCCGACCCGACGACCGGAGCCGCCCGATGAGCACCTCCCCCACCGCGACGTCGACGGACGCGCTGTCGGTGACGCTCGACGACGTGCACCTGGCCTTCGGTCGCAACCAGGTGCTGCGCGGCGTCAGCCTGCACGTGCCGGCCGGCACCACCACGTGCGTCGTCGGTCCGTCCGGCTCCGGCAAGTCGACGGCGCTGCGCATCGTGAACCGCCTGCTGGAGCCCGACTCGGGCGACCTGCTCGTCGACGGCCGCAGCGTGCTCGCGGACGACGTCGACGAGCACCGCAAGCGCATCGGCATGGTGTTCCAGCAGTTCAACCTGTTCCCGCACCGCACGGTGCTCGACAACGTGACGCTCGCGCTGCGCCACCTGCGCGGGCTCTCACCGGACGCCGCAGAGCACGTCGCGCTGCAGCGGCTCGACGCGGTCGGGTTGCGGCACAAGGCCTCCAGCCGTCCCGCACAGCTCTCGGGCGGTCAGCAGCAGCGCGTCGCCATCGCCCGTGCGCTCGCCCTCGAGCCGCGCGTCATGCTGTTCGACGAGGCGACGTCGGCGCTCGACCCCGAGCTGGTGAAGGGCGTGCTCGCCCTCATGGCCGACCTCGCGAGCGGCGGCATGACGATGCTCGTCGTGACGCACGAGATGGGCTTCGCCCGCGAGGTCGCCGACCAGGTGGCGTTCGTGGACGGCGGCGTGGTGGTCGAGCACGGCGAGCCGGCGCAGCTGTTCGACGCTCCGCGCACCGAGCGGCTGCAGCGGTTCCTCTCGCGCGTGCTCTGACCACCCGCCGACGTCAGGACGTCGCGCCCGGCCGCCCCTTGAAGCGGCGCACCTCGTGCGGCCAGCCGCAGGCCTCGGCGATCTTGGCAGCCCAGTGCTTGGCGGTCTCGTCGTCCGGCACGTCGACGATCATGAAGCCGCCGAGGAACTCCTTGGTCTCGACGTACGGGCCGTCGGTGACCAGCACCTCGCCGCCGGTGGGGTCGGCGCTGTACACCGGGCCGTCCTCCTCCTCCAGGCCACCGCTGAAGACGTGGACGCCGGCCGCCTCCGCCTCGCGCACCACGGCCATCGCGAGCGGGCCGCGGGGGCGGTACCACTCCTCCGGGTGGTCGCCGACCCACTGCTGGTTGAAGTAGAGGAGGTACTCGGCCACGACTGCTCCCTCGGTTGCGGCGGACGCCTGCGGTCAGCCTGTCACCCGGACGACGAACGGCGCCGTCCCGATCCGACAGCCGGGGCCAGACTGGCACCGTGGACGACGAACGGGACGCGAGCGGGCCGGGCGGGTTGCCGGCGGACGGGCACGTGCACAGCGAGTGGTCGTGGGACGCGACGCTCGGCTCGATGGAGGAGACCTGCCGACGCGCGGTCGAGATCGGGCTGCCGGCGGTGGCGTTCACCGAGCACCTCGACCTGACGCCGTTCCGGGCCGGGTTCCTCGTCGGCACCCGTCCCGACCTCGTGCACGACGGCGTGCTGACGGCGCCGCCGTTCGACGTCGAGGGGTTCCGCGCGGCGGTCGAGCGCTGCCGCGGCCTGTTCCCGGGCCTGCGCGTGCTGGCCGGCGTCGAGGTCGGCCAGCCGCACCTGCACCGGGCCGCGCTGCGGGCGATCCTCTCGAGCGGCGGCTTCGACCGGGTCATCGGCTCGCTGCACTGCCTGCCGGACGGCGACGTCGCGGCCGAGCCGTGGGAGCTGTACCCACGGCGCCGGGCCGACGACGTCGTCCGCGAGTACCTCGCCGAGATCCCGCGCGTGGTCGACGGGTGCGACGAGTTCGAGGTGCTCGGGCACGTCGACTACCCGCTGCGGTCGTGGCCCACCGAGCTCGGGCCGTTCGAACCGCGGCGGTTCGAGGACGAGTTCCGGCAGGCGCTGCGCGCGGTGGCGGCGGGCGACCGGGCGCTCGAGCTCAACACCCGGCTGCCGCTGGATCCGCTGCTGCTGCAGTGGTTCCGCGAGGAGGGCGGCCGTCGCGTCACCTTCGGCAGCGACGCGCACGAACCGGCGGCGGTCGGCGCAGGGCTCGCGGACGCCGCGGCGACGGCCTGGGCGCACGGGCTGCGACCCGGGCGGCGGCCGGAGGCGCCCTGGCAGGTCGGCGCGCACCAGCACGCCGCCGGGTAGGCGGTCAGCCGAGCGCGATCGCGGCCACGGCAGCCGCGCAGACGCCGAGGCCCGCCTTCTGCGCCGCACCCCAGCGCTCCCCGAGCAGCGTGCGGGCCAGCAGCACGGTGATCGCCGGGTACAGCGAGGTCAGCACGGCCACGACGGCGAGCTGCCCGGCGCCGGTGGCCGCGAGGTACAGCAGGTTGGCGGCACCGCCGAGCACCCCGGCCCCGACCGCCGGCCGCACCGAGCTGCGCCAGTGCGCGGCGTCCGGTCGCACCCGTCGCGGGACCAGGGCGTAGACCCACACGACGACCACCACGAGCACCTGGCCCGGCACCAGCGGCCAGGCACCCGCGTCGGTGCCCGCCCGGGCGAGCGCCACGAACAGCAGCGCGAACGCCGCACCGGCCAGCAGCCCGAGCCCGACGCCGCTCGACCGGTCGGGGTCGTCGTCGGCGGGGGCGCGCGACACCAGCACGACGCCGGGCAGCGCGACGACGATGCCCACCCACGCGAGCGTCGAGAGCCGGTCGCCCGTGAGCAGCCCGACCAGCGCCGGTCCGGCCGCCGACACCAGCGCCGACACCGGGGCGACGACGCTCATCCGCGCGACCGCGAGGCCACGGTAGAGCGCCAGCGTGCCGACGGCGCTGCCGACGCCGCTGAGCAGCCCCCACCACAGCGTCGGCGCCGTGGGCGCGTCGGGCCGGGCGACGACGACCGCCAGCAGCGCCGCCACCAGCGCGAACGGCTGGGCCACGGCGGCGACGGCGCGCGGGTCGCCGCGACGTCCGGCCAGCCCGGCCACGAAGTCCGACGACCCGTACGCGAGCGCCGACAGCAGCCCGAGGAGCGCCCCCATCAGGCGACCGGCCCGCGGCGCTCGACGACGCCCGTCACGTCGTCCGCCGTCGTCGCCCGCAGCTCGTCCACCCGTCGAGTCTCCCAGTGCGCCGGCAGGAGCATGATGCGAGGCGTGCCCGGTCTCGCGTCGCCCTCGCGCACCCTGCGGCCGGTGGCGCTCGACGCCCTCGACCCCGAGGCCGCCGTGGCGGTGGTCGCGGCGGCCCTCGACGGCACGGGCGACGCGCTGCTGCCGGTGCCGGCGGACGGCGCCGCCGGGCTCGATGCGCTGCGGCCCGGCACGCCCCTGGCCCCCGGCGAGGACGACGAGCACGACCCGACCGCGCTCGTGGTGGCCACCTCCGGCTCGACCGGAGACGCCAAGGGCGCGGTGCTGCCGGCGTCCGCCCTGCGCCACTCGGCCACCGCGACCCTGCAGCGCCTCGGCGGACCGGCGACCTGGCTGCTGGCCCTGCCGGCGCACCACGTGGCCGGCGTGCAGGTGCTCGTGCGCTCGGCGCTCGCCGACCGGGTGCCGGTGCGGCTCGGGCCCGGCCCGTTCACCCCTGCCGCCTTCGAGGCGGCCACCGGGCTGCTGCGCGGCCGCACGTGCACCGCGCTCGTGCCGACGCAGCTGGTGCGCCTGCTCGACGCCGGCGGCTCGGCCCTCGCCGCGCTGGCGTCGTTCGACGCGGTGCTGGTCGGCGGGGCCGCCACCCCGCCGGCGCTGCTCGACCGGGCCCGCGCGGCCGGCGTCCGGGTGGTCACGACGTACGGGTCGAGCGAGACCAGCGGCGGCTGCGTGTACGACGGCGCGCCCCTCGACGGCGTGCGGGTCGAGCTGGCGGACGGCGTGGTGCGGCTCGGCGGTCCCACCATCGCCCGCGGCTACCGGCCCGCGCACCCCGGGGTCGACGTCGAGGACGGCGTGCGGTGGTTCACGACGAACGACCTCGGGCGGTGGGACGGCGACCGGCTCGTGGTGCTCGGCCGCGCGGACGACGTGCTGGTGACCGGCGGCGAGAAGGTCGCCCCGCAGGCGGTCGAGGCCGTGCTGTCGCAGGTGCCCGGCGTCGCCGAGTCGCTCGTCGTCGGCGTGCCCGACCCCGAGTGGGGGCAGCGGGTGGTGGCGCTCGTCGTGCCCTCGTCGTCCGGGCCGCCCGCGCTCGACGTCGTCCGCGACGCGGTGCGCGAGCGGCTCGGCCCGCACGCCGCCCCCCGCGCGCTGCTCGTCGTCGACGCCCTGCCCAGCCGCGGCATCGGCAAGCCCGACCGCGCCGCCGCCACCGCCCTCGCCGCCTCCCGGCCGAGCTGCGACTAGCGGTTCACCGCGACGGCCCCAGGGCAACCACTGCCCGCATCTCGGCAGTGGTGCGGCGCGGGGTGGGCGGTGCCGCGCGGCCCTCGCCTCACCCGAGCCCGGCGTCGTGGTCGCGCAGGGCCTCGCGGGCCTCGTCGGCGGCGTCCCGCGCCTCGTCGACGACGTGCAGCGCCGCCTCGGTCGCGGGCGGTGCCCCGGGCTCGACGGGGGCCGTGAGCGCCGAGACGTGCCGTCGCTCGGCCCGCAGCCACGCGGCGTAGAGGGTCGAGGCGGTCAGGGAGGTGGTGGACACGGTGCTGAACCCCTTCGTCGGGCACGCGTCGCGCGCGCGTCGTCTGGCGGGCCGTGGTCTCGACCGTCCTGGACGCAGGTCACTCGGCGTGCGCCATGCGTCCCTTGAGTGCGTTCCGTGGCCGTCACCCGAGCTGGTCGTCGACCAGCCGCTGCCGCAGCTGCCGGGGGTGACCGCAGGGGGCTCGGACGCCGCCGGGCAGGATGTTCGCCATGGCGTCACCTGCGCAGTGGGTCGAGGGGGCGCGGCCACGCACCCTGCCGGCCGCGATCGCCCCCGTCGCGGCGGGCACCGGGGCGGCCGCCGCGCTGCACGCGGCCCACCTGGGGCGGGCGCTGCTCGCCGCCGTGGTGTCGCTGGCGCTGCAGGTCGGCGTCAACTACGCCAACGACTACTCGGACGGCGTGCGCGGCACGGACGACGACCGGGTCGGGCCGTTCCGGCTCACGGGATCGCGGGCCGCGGCGCCGGGTGCGGTGAAGCGTGCGGCGTTCGCGGCGTTCGGGGTCGCCGCGGTGGTGGGCCTGCTGCTCGTCGCGCTGTCGGGGACCTGGTGGCTGCTGCTCGCCGGCGCCGCGAGCGTGGTCGCCGCCTGGTACTACACCGGCGGGTCGAACCCGTACGGCTACCGCGGCCTCGGCGAGGTGTTCGTCTTCGTGTTCTTCGGGCTGGTGGCCGTGCTCGGCACCACCTGGACGCAGGCCGGGCGCGTCTCCTGGACGGCGCTCGCCGCGGCCGTCGGCATCGGCTGCCTGGCCTGCGCGCTGCTCGTCGCGAACAACGTGCGCGACATCCCGACCGACGCGGTCTCGGGCAAGCGCACCCTCGCCGTCCGCCTCGGTGAGCGGCGCAGCCGGGGCCTGTACGTCGCGCTGCTCGCGGTGCCGCTGCTGCTCGTCGTGGTGATCGCGGTGACCGGCCACCCGGCGGCGCTGCTGGCCCTGGTGTCGGCCGTCGTCATGCTGCCCGCGGTGCGCCGGGTGCGACGCGGCGAGACCGGCCTGGCGCTCATCCCCGTGCTGCGCGACACCGGCCGCGCCGAGCTGGTCTACGGGGTGCTGCTGGCCCTCGGGCTCGCGCTGGGCTGACGCCCGAGCTCAGCGGCCCTCTGCCTCGCGGTCCTCGGCGTCGTCGTCGGGCAGCCGGTGCTGTGCGCGCTCGGCCAGCTGCCGGGCCATCTCCTCGCGCGGGCCGCGCAGCAGCACGAACGAGAGCACGAGCGACAGCGCGCCGGCGACCACCAGCAGCAGCAGCGGGTTGTCGACGCCGACCAGGTGGAACACCAGCCAGACGAAGAGCACGCAGCCGAGCAGCAGCATCATCCGCAGCAGCGAGTAGCGCACGACCGTCACGGCACGAGCCTACGTCGCCGGTGCGTCGTCGCCGGACCCCGCTCCGGGCAGCGGGGCCGCCCGGCCCTCCCACCTGGTCGACAGGACGACGGTCGTGCGGGTGCGCGAGACGCCCCTGAGCCGGCGCAGCTTGGCGATGGTCGACTCGAGCGCCTGCACGTCGGGGGCCCGGACCTTCACCACGAAGTTCTCGTCGCCGGCGACGAACCAGCAGTCCTCGACCTCGGGCACGGCGGCCACCGCGTCGGCGACCGCGTCGGACTCGGCGTCCTCGTGCTGGAAGAGGTCGACCAGCGCGCTGACCCCGAGGCCGAGCGCCGCGGCGTCGACGGTGGCCCGGTAGCCGGTGATGACGCCGCGCTCCTCCAGCCGCTTCACCCGCTCCTGCACGCTCGGGCCGGACAGGCCCACCGTGCGGCCCAGCTCGGCCCAGCTGAGCCGGCCGTCGGCGAGCAGCGCGGCCACCAACCGGGTGTCGGTGTCGTCCACGGGTCCTCCTTGGGCCGAACGGGTGAATGCCGGACAGATCGAAGGCGTCGATCGGGAATGACCTTCACATCGTAGGGCTTGTACCCGATGCACTGGTAAGATCGCAGGCACAACCCATCAGTCGCCGTCGAGTGTCTCGGCGGCCGTCACGAGAAGGAATCATGGTCACCCCGGACTACGCGCGCGCCTACATCGACGAGCTCCACCGTCTCGCGCCCGCTGCTGCACGTTCCACCGCCTCCACCACCGAGGTCCGCGAGCCCCGCGGCCTCGCCCGGCTGGTGCGCGCGCTCTCGCGCTGACGCACCGCCCGACGCGAACGGCCCCGTCCAGCACGTTGGACGGGGCCGATCTGCGTCTCGGGACAGGACGCCGGGTCAGCCGACCCCGGCGTAGCTGTGCATGCCGACGAAGAAGATGTTCACCACGAGGAAGTTGAACAGGATGCAGGCGTAGCCGGCCAGCGCCAGGCCGGCCGCCTTGCGGCCCTGCCAGCCCCGGGTCGCCCGCGCGTGCAGGTAGCCCGCGTAGACCACCCAGATCACGAAGGTCCAGACCTCCTTGGGGTCCCAGCCCCAGTACCGGCCCCAGGCGTTCTCGGCCCAGATCGCGCCGGCCACGAGGGTGAACGTCCACAGCGGGAACGCGATCGCGTGCAGCCGGTACGAGGTGAGGTCGAGGTCGCGGGCCGACGGCAGCGCGTCCATGAAGCTCTTGCCCACCGGCCCCGCGACGCGACGCTCCTCGCGGCGCGCCTGCACCAGGTAGAGCACGGTCAGCGAGAAGGCCAGCGTGAACAGCGCGGAGGAGATGAACGCGACGCTCACGTGGATGGCGAGCCAGTAGCTGCGCAGCGACGGCACCAGCTGGTCGGCCTTGGCGTACAGGACGACGACCGACAGGCCCAGCGTGAGCAGCACCGGGCCGATCACGAACGTGCCGAGGAACCGCAGGTCGCGCCAGCGCAGCGCCGCGACGAACACCAGCGTCACCACGGCCGAGCCGGCGGTCGCGAACTCGTACATGTTGCCCCACGGGGGCCGCTCGACCGAGATGCCGCGCACCGTCACCGCCGCGACGTGCAGCAACAGGGCCAGCACGGTCAGCGAGACGCCGATCGCCGCACCCTTGCGCGGTGCCGGCTCGCCCGGCGTGCCGTCGCCCGCGACGGCGGCGGTCGCACCGGTGGCCCCGACGGGCGCACCCGCACCGACCAGCTGCCGGGTGCCGACCTCGGACCGCGCCCGGGCGGCGCGCGCCGTCCCGCCGGCGAGGTCGCTGCAGAACGCCACGAAGGCGACGGCGTACGCCGCCATCGCGCCGTACAGCAGCAGGTTCGCGGCGTTGGCCAGCGTCTCGTTCACGCTCATGTGCGCTCCTCTCGGCTGTGCCCCGCCGCCTCGAGCGCGCGGGCCAGCTCGTCGTCGAGTCCGGCGTCCTCACCACGGGCGAGCGCGCCGACGTCCACCAGCGTACGTGGGCCCACCGACCGCACCCGCGCGAAGACCCGGCGGCGCGGTACGAAGAGCGACAGGCCCAGGCCGAGCATCGCGGCGACCGCCGACCACAGCGCCCAGCCCTTGGCCGGGTCGTGCCGGATCGACAGGCCCGCGAACCGCTGCACCCGGTCGAAGGTGATCGACCCGCGACCGCCCGGCAGCTGCTCGGTCTGGCCGGGGCTCATCGCCACCGAGAACGGCTGGTCGCCGTCGGTGAGCTGCGTCATCGTCGAGGTGTCGAGCGTGTAGACCGACGCCGGGTTGCCGATCGTGCCCTCGTACGCGGTCAGCAGCAGCACCGGGTTCTTCGTGTCGGGGAAGACCGACGTCGGGGTGCCCTGCCGCACGACGGCGGTCGGCAGGAACGAGCCGGCGAAGGCGATCTGCTTCGGGGTGGCGCCGGTGACCTGCACGACGCCCGAGCTGTTGTAGTTGCCGTCGGTCGGCGGGAACACCACCGGCTGCTGGAACAGCACGGCGCCCTTCGCGTCGCGCACGGTGACGACCGGCGCGTAGCCGTTGCCCAGCAGGAACACCTTGGCGCCGTCGACCGACACCGGGTGGTTCACGCTGAGCGCGCTGCGCCGCGGGGTGGACGTCGGGGTGTCGCGCACCGTCACCTCGCCGCGGAACTCGCGCGGGGCGCCACGCTGCGACCCGGTCGCCTGCTCGTCGAACTCCACCGTGAGCGAGTCCATGGTGAGCGAGAACGGCGGCAGCGCCTCGCGGTCGACCCAGGGCCCGGTGTCGAGCGCGTCGTACAGGGTCGAGGTGTTGCTGAACGAGTCGCCGACCGGCACCACGACGTCGCCGCGCCAGCCCAGCAGGTGCCCGGCGGCGACGGACCCGAGGAGCACGACCAGCGAGACGTGGAAGACGAGGTTGCCGGTCTCGCGCAGGTAGCCGCGCTCGGCGCTGACCGTGCCGTCGCCGGTGTCGACGCGGAACCGCCTGCGCCGCAACGACTCCGCGACCGCCGCGAGCACCTGGTCGGCGTCGCCGTCGACCTCGGCGGACGCGTGGGCGGGCAGCCGGTCGAGCCGCGCCGGGGTGCGCGGCGGCTTCGCGCGCAGCGAGCGCAGGTGCACGCGGGTGCGGGGCAGCACGCACCCGATGAGCGACACGAACAGCAGCAGGTAGATCGCCGAGAACCACACCGAGGCGTAGACGTCGAACCCGCCCAGCCGGTCGATCCACGGCCCGGACGTCGGGTGCTGGCGCAGGTACGTCGTGACCGCACCGGGGTTCACCCCGCGCTGCGGCAGCACCGACCCGGGCACCGCCGCCACCGCGAGCAGCAGCAGCAGGAACAGCGCGGTGCGCATGCTCGTGAGCTGCCGCCAGGCGAACCGCAAGGAGCCGACGAGGCCCAGCTTCGGCTGCACCGGCGCGGCGGGCGTCTCGCGTTCCAGCTGCTGCGTCACATCGCCACCCCGACGCGGACGGCCCAGGAGGCCATGCGGGTGCTCAGATCGGCCCAGACGCCGGTGACCATCAGCACGCCGAGCAGCACGAGCAGCCCGGCCCCGGCGAGCTGCAGCGCCCGCTGGTGGCGGCGCAGCACGGCGAGCGCCCTGGACGCGCGCGACCAGCCGAGGGCGACCAGCACGAACGGCACGCCGAGACCGAGGCTGTAGGCGACGCCGAGGGCGAAGCCGCGGCCGGCCCCACCGGTGTCGCTCGACGACAGCAGCAGCACCGAGCCCAGCGTCGGGCCGATGCACGGCGTCCAGCCGATCGCGAAGACGGCACCGAGCAGCGGTGCACCGGCGAGGCCGGCCCGTGGGCGCCACTGCGTCTTCGCGGTGCGCCCGGCGCCGGGCAGCCACCCGGCGAACAGCAGGCCGCAGGCGATGACCAGCACGCCGAACACCCGCATCAGCGCGTCGGCGTGGCCCTTGATGGCGATGCCGACCGCGCTCGACGCGACGACCGTGGTGACGACGAACACGACGGTGAACCCGAGCACGAACAGGCTCGCACCGGCGACCAGCGACCGGCGGCGCTGCTGCTCGAGGTCGACGCCGGTCAGGCCGGTGACGTAGCCGAGGTACCCGGGCACCAGCGGCAGCACGCACGGCGACGCGAAGGAGACCAGCCCGGCGAGCACCGCCACCGCGAGCGCGGTGGGCAGGGTGCCCTGGGAGATCAGGCTCGCGCCGTCCGCGATCACGCCGGCGCCTCCGCCAGCACGTCCTCGACCAGGCCGTCGAGGGTCGAGGCGTCGACCTTGCCGAGCACCCGGGCGGCCAGCCGGCCCTGGCGGTCGAGCACGAGCGTCGTCGGCGGCGCCGGGGCCTTGCCCTCGAGCTGCAGCAGCACCTGACCGCCGTCCCAGGCGAGCGACGGGTACCCGATCTTGAACTTGCGCTGGAACGCCAGCGACGTCGCGGGCTCCTCGCGCAGCGCGATGCCGACGAAGCGGACGCCGTCGCCCTGCCGCTCGGAGAAGACCTTCTGCAGGTCGGGCGCCTCGGCGTTGCAGGGCGGGCACCACGAGCCCCACGTGTTCAGCACGACGACGTGGCCGCGGTCGGACGCCGTGTCGAGCGGCTTGCCCTCGAGCGTGGTGCCGCGCACGTCGAGCACGGTGCTGCGCTTCGCGACGGGGATCGCCTCGACCGCGCCGTCCTGCGAGGTGTACTGCTGCGCGTTCCCTCCGCCGGCGGCCTGCCCGGCGACCGTGTCGGAGCCGTCGCCGCAGCCGGCCAGCACCGCCGCGGCGGCCAGCACCGCCGCCGCGACCCGCGCGCCCCGACGCCGACTCACGCGCCCGCGACCTTGTTCGCGCCGGGCAGCAGGCTGGCGGCCGGCTCGGAGAACTCGATCGACAGCAGGGTGTCGCCGTCGAAGGTGAGCGAGGTCAGCGACGCGAGGCTGCACTCGCGCTTGCGCGGGTCGTGCCACAGGTGGCGGCCCTCGAAGTGCCGGCGGGCGATCCAGACGGGCGACTGGTGCGACACCAGCACCACCTCGTGACCGGTGGCGGCACGGCGCGCGTCGGCGACGGCAGCGGCCATGCGGGAGGCGATCCGCACGAACGGCTCGCCCCACGACGGCTTGAACGGGTTGACCAGCTTCGGCCAGATCGCCGGGTGCCGCAGCGAGCCGTCGCCGACGCCGAAGGTCTTGCCCTCGAACCAGTTGCCGGCCTCGATCAGCCGGACGTCGGTGGCGATCGGCAGCCCGTGGGCGGCGGCGATCGGGGCGGCGGTCTCCTGCGCGCGCTCGAGCGGCGAGGCGACGACGTGGGTGACGTCGCGGTCGCGCAGCGACCCGGCGACCACGTCGGCCATCTGACGGCCGCGCTCGGACAGGTGGTAGCCGGGCAGCCGGCCGTAGAGCACGCCCGCGGGGTTGTGCACCTCGCCGTGGCGCATCAGGTGGACGACGGTGCGCTCGCTCACGCCGTCACCGCCTCGACGGCCGCGGCCGCCCGGGCGGCGCGCGGCAGGGCGGCCAGCACCCGCTCCACGGCGGTGTCGTCGTGCGCCGCGGAGACGAACCACGCCTCGAACGCGCTGGGCGGCAGGTGCACGCCCTGGGCCAGCATCGAGTGGAAGAACGCCGCGAACGCCGGCAGCCGCTGGGCGCGGGCACCGTCGTAGTCGTGCACCTCGGTGACGTCGTCGCCCTCGGTGAAGAAGACGCTGAACATGCTGCCCGCGTACTGGACGACGTGCGGCACGCCCGCCTCCCCCAGCGCCTGGCTGGCTGCCGCGCTGATGGTCGCCGCGACGGTCTCGAGGCGCTGGTACACCTCGGGCGTGCAGTGCTCGAGCGTCGCCCGGCCGGCCGCCGTGGCGACGGGGTTCCCCGACAGCGTGCCCGCCTGGTAGACGGGGCCCTCGGGCGCGAGCATCGCCATGACGTCGGCCCGGCCGCCGAACGCCGCGGCCGGGAAGCCGCCGCCCATGACCTTGCCGAACGTGAACAGGTCGGGCGCGCCCGCGTCGTACGGGCCCTCGAGGCCGTACCACCCGGCGGCCGAGCACCGGAACCCGGTCATCACCTCGTCGCTGACCAGCAGGGCGCCGTGCGCGGTGGTGATCCGCCGCAGCGCCTCGGTGAACCCAGGACGCGGCGGCACCACGCCCATGTTGCCCGCGGCCGCCTCGGTGATGACGCAGGCGATCTGGTCGCCGGCCTCGGCGAACGCGGCCTCGAGCGCCGCGACGTCGTTGTACGGCAGCACGATCGTGTCGGCGGCGCTGGCGCCCGTGACGCCCTGGGTGTCGGGCAGCGCGAACGTCGCCAGCCCGCTGCCCGCCGCGGCCAGCAGCGAGTCGACGTGCCCGTGGTAGCAGCCGGCGAACTTCACCACCTTGCTGCGGCCGGTGAACCCGCGGGCCAGCCGGATCGCGCTCATCGTGGCCTCGGTGCCGCTGCTCACCAGGCGCACCTGCTCGACCGGGCCGACCCGGCCGACGATGGCCTCGGCGAGCGCGACCTCGTTCTCGCTGGGGGTGCCGTAGCTGAACCCGTGGGTCGCCGCCTCGCGCACCGCCTCGAGCACGGCCGGGTGGGCGTGGCCGAGGATCATCGGACCCCACGAGCCGATCAGGTCGACGTACTCGCGGCCGTCGACGTCCGTCAGGTACGGCCCGCGGGCGGACGCCGTGAAGCGGGGCGTGCCGCCGACCGCCCGGAAGGCGCGCACCGGGGAGTTGACCCCGCCCGGCGTGACGGCGCGGGCGCGGGCGAGCAGGGCCTCGCTGGCGGGCGCGTCGTACGGGTACTCGGTCGGGTCGATGGGCACGCGCCCATTCTCGCAGCCGACCCTGACAGCGCCGTCGTCAGACCCGCTTCGTGCCCTCGGGGTCGATGCCGTCGGCCACGCGGCGCAGGCTGGCGCCCAGCTGCAGGAACTCCGCGCGCGGCATCGCGTCGAGCAGCAGGCTGCGCACGTCCTCGACGTGGGAGTGCGCGGCGGCGTCGAGCACCTCGAAGCCCTTCTCGGTGAGCTCGCAGTTCACGCCGCGGCGGTCGCCGGCGCAGGCCCGACGGCGCACCAGCCCCTCGCTCTCGAGCCGGGCGGCGGTGTGGGTGAGCCGGCTGCGCGAGCTCACGACGGACGACGCGAGGTCGCTCATGCGCAGCGTGCGGCCGGGCGACTCGGACAGCCGCACGAGGATCTCGTACTCGGTGTGGCTGAGGCCGTGCCGCTCGAGCCCGCGCCGCAGCTCCTCGTCGAGCAGCCGCACCGCGCGCAGGTAGCTGCGCCACGCCTGCTGCTCCTCGTCGTCGAGCCACCGGGTCTCGTCCACCATGCCTGCGAGTCTACCGCCAGATTCAGTTGAAATCTCAATTGAAAGTGGCTACGGTTGCGGCAAGCCAGCAGGCACACCCCTCGAAGGAGCGCACATGACCACGATCGACGGCCTCACCCCCGGCACCTGGACGATCGACCCCACCCACACCGAGGTCGGCTTCACCGTCCGCCACCTCATGGTGAGCAAGGTCAAGGGTCGCTTCTCCGAGGTCAGCGGCACCATCACCGTGCCCGAGGACGCGCTGCAGTCCGTCGTCGACGCGACCGTGCAGATCGCCAGCATCGACACCCGCGACGCCAACCGCGACGGTCACCTGAAGTCGGCCGACTTCTTCGAGGCCGACAAGTACCCGACGATGACGTTCCGCTCGACCGAGATCCGCCAGAAGGGCAGCGACTTCGAGCTGGTCGGCGACCTCACCATCAAGGAGACCACCAAGCAGGTCGTCTTCGACCTGGAGTTCAACGGCGTGTCCGCCAACCCGCTGGCCGAGGGCGCGCCCGCCGCCGGCTTCAGCGCCGAGACCGAGATCAACCGCAAGGACTTCGGCCTCGAGTGGAACGTCGCGCTCGAGAGCGGCGGCGTCCTCGTCGGCGACAAGATCAAGATCACCCTCGAGGTCGAGGCCGGCAAGGCCGCCTGACCCTCGCCCCACCGCCGACGGCCCGGTACCCCGTACGGGGGTGCCGGGCCGTCGCGCGTCCCGGGGGCGCCCGATGGTCAGTGGGGCTGGACGACGTGCAGCAGCTCGTGCAGGACGTCGTCGGCCAGCTCGTAGCGCACCGTGCGGCCGTCGCGGCGGTCGCGCACCAGCCCGGCCGCCCGCAGCAGCCGCAGCGCCTGCGACACGGTGCTCTCGCCGCGCCCGGTGGCCGTCGCGAGGTCCGACACCCGGATGCCGGGCGCGTGGTGGATGCACAGCAGCAGCGCGAGGCGGGTCGGGTCGCCGAGCACAGCGAACCGCCGGGCCCACGCGTCGCGGTGCGGCTCGTCCGGCAGCAGCCGCGCGGCGCGCTCGGCGTCCGGCTCGGTGGGTGGCACGTGCACAGGGTGGCAGAGCCGGCGGCGACCGGGCAGCGGGCTACAGCGAGCGAGCGACCTCGGTGGCCCAGTAGCTGAGCACCACCTGGGCGCCCGCGCGGCGCAGCGACGTCAGGGTCTCGAGGATCGCGCGGTCGCGGTCGATCATGCCCGCGGCGGCCGCGGCCTCGACCATCGCGTACTCCCCCGACACCTGGTACGCCGCGACCGGCACCTGCACCGAGCGCGCGACCTGCGACAGCACGTCGAGGTAGGGCAGGCCGGGCTTCACCATCACCATGTCGGCGCCCTCCTCGACGTCGAGCCGCACCTCGCGCAGCGCCTCGACGAGGTTCCCCGGGTCCTGCTGGTACGTCGTCCGGTCGCCCTCGAGGGTCGACTCGACGGCCTCGCGGAACGGCCCGAAGAACGCGGACGCGTACTTCACCGCGTACGCGAGCAGCACCACGTCGTCGCGGCGGACGGCGTCGAGCGCGCGCCGCACGTGGCCGGTCTGGCCGTCCATCATCCCGGACAGGCCGAGCACGTGGGCGCCGGCGTCGGCCTGGGCCAGCGCCATCGACGCGTACCGGTCGAGGGTCGCGTCGTTGTCGACCCGGCCGCGGTCGTCGAGCACGCCGCAGTGGCCGTGGTCGGTGAACTCGTCGAGACACAGGTCGGCCATCACGACGAGGTCGTCGCCGACCTCGTCGCGCAGGTCGCGCAGGCCCACGTTGAGGATGCCGTCGGGGTCGTCGGCGCCGCTGCCGGTGGCGTCGCGGTGCCTCGGCACGCCGAACAGCATGATGCCGCCGAGCCCCACCTCGACGGCCTCGCGCGCCGCCTGCCGCAGCGACTCGCGGGAGTGCTGCACGACGCCCGGCATCGACTGCAGCGGCACCGGCTCGTCGGCGCCCTCGCGCAGGAACACCGGGAGCACCAGCTCGGCCGGCGACAGCCGGGTCTCGCGCACCAGCCGGCGCAGCGCCGGGGTCTGCCGCAGCCGTCGCGGCCGCTCGGTGGGGAACGCCATGGTCAGACCTCTCGAAGTGCTTGCGCACCCCAGCCCGCCCACGAGGGGCTCGCGAGCGGGCTGGGGTGCGGAAAGCGGGCTGAGGTGCGGAAAGGGGTGCGGGGGTTCAGCGGGCCTTGCGGCGCGCGGCGCCCTTGCGCTGGCTCGGCCGGACGACGGGCTCGCCGGCCTCGACCGCCGCGGCGCGCAGGCCGGCGCCGTAGTCGGCGAGCGCCTCGACCAGCGCGTCGGAGCTGGCCTCGGCGGCGAGGACGTCGACCCGCAGGCCGTGCTCCTCGGCCGTCTTCGCCGTCTGCGGGCCGATGCACGCGACGACGGTGGCGGTGTGCGGCTTGCCGGCGATGCCGACGAGGTTGCGCACCGTCGAGCTCGAGGTGAAGACCACGGCGTCGAAGCGGCCGGTCTTGATCGCGTCGCGGACGTCGGCGGCCGGCGGGGCGGCGCGCACCGTGCGGTAGGCGGTGACGTCGTCGACCTCCCAGCCGATGTCCTGCAGGCCGGCCACCAGGGTGTCGGTGGCGATGTCGGCCCGCGGCAGGAAGACCCGGTTGATCGGGTCGAGCACCTCGTCGAACGGCGGCCAGTCGGCCAGCAGCCCCGACGCCGACTGCTCGCCGCTCGGCAGCAGGTCGGGCTCGATGCCCCACTCGCGCAGGGCCTGCGCGGTGACGCCGCCGACCGCGGCGACCTTCAGGCCGGCGAAGGCACGGGCGTCGAGGCCGAACTCGACGAACTTCTCGCGGACGGCGCGCACCGCGTTGACGCTGGTGAACCCGACCCACTCGTAGCGGCCGGTGACCAGGCCCTTGACCGCGCGCTCCATCTGCTGCGGCGTGCGGGGCGGCTCGACCGAGATGGTGGGCACGACCTCGCTGATCGCACCGAACTCGTGCAGCCGGTCGACGGTGCCGCCGGCCTGGTCCTTGGTGCGCGGCACCAGCACGTGCCAGCCGAACAGCGGCTTGGTCTCGAACCACGACAGCTGGTCGCGCAGCTCGACCGGGCGGCCGACGACGGCGAGCAGCGGCTTGGTCAGCTCGTGGTCGCCGACGGCGGCGGCCGCGGTGGCCAGCGTCGCGACGACGGTGCGCTGCTCGGTCGAGGTGCCCTGCTCGGTCAGCGCGACGGGCGTGGCGGCGTCGCGCCCGGCGGCCAGCAGCTGGCCGAGGGAGTCGACGAGCACGTCGGGCAGTCCCAGCAGCACGACGGTGACGTCGTCACCGGTCGAGCGCGCCCAGTCGACCTTGCGGTCGTGCGGGGTGACCACGTGCACGGCGCGGGTCGACTTCGTGGTGAGCGGCACGCCGGCGTAGACCGGCACCGCGCCGACCGACGAGACGCCGGGCACGACCTCGAACGGCAGCCCGGCCTTCGAGCAGGCCAGCGCCTCCTCGGCGAGGCCGTTGAAGGTCGCCGGGTCGCCGTCCATCAGCCGTGCGACGCGACGTCCGCCGCGGGCCGCGCGGGTGACGAGCTTGGCGCGGGAGGCCTGGGTCAGCGGCTGGCCGTCGTCGCCGAAGCCGGCGTCGAGCACCTCGACGTCGGGCCGGGCGAACCGGGCGACGTCACCGGCCCGCAGGTTCTGGTCGAGGACGACGACGTCGGCGCGCCCGATCACCTCGACGGCGCGCACGGTCAGCAGGCCGGGGTCGCCCGGGCCGGTGCCGACGAAGGTCACCGAGCCCGAGGACCTGGTGGGCGTGGGGGTCACGGGACACGCTCCGGAGGGTGGTTGTCGAACGGGGTCTGGTCGGCCGGTGGGTCGGCCGGGGGTGCTGCGAAGGTCTCTGCGGCCACGAGCTCGGCGGCGCCGTCCTCGAGCAGCACGGCCGCCAGGCGGCGGCCGAGGTCGGCGGCGGCAGCCACCGGGTCGTCGCCGAGCGGCCCCACGAGCGAGCGGCGCAGGTCGGCCGAGCCGTCGGGCGCGGCGACGACCGCGCGGAGCGACAGCTCGAGCAGAGGGCGGCCGTCGCCGCCGAGCTGCTCGACCGCCTCGGCGAGCGCCCCGACGCGCGCGGTGCAGCCGGCCTCGAGCGCCCCGAGCAGCGCGCGCTCGTCGGTGACGACGGCGAGGGCGTCGACGTCGTCGACCTGCGCGAGCAGCGCGATGAGCTCGGCGTCGTCGGCCCGGCACTCGACGGCGAGCGCACCCTGGCCGGGGGCGGGCAGCACCTGCAGCGGGTCGAGCACCTCGGTGGCCTCGTCGGCTCGGCCCAGCCGCAGCAGGCCGGCGCGGGCGAGCAGCACGCCGTCGACGGTGCCGTCGGCGGCCAGCCGCAACCGGGTGTCGACGTTGCCGCGCACCGGCACCACCTCGAGGCCGAGACCGAGCGCGTGCACCTGCGCGGCGCGCCGCGGCGACCCGGTGCCGAGCCGCGACCCGGCCGGCAGCTCGCCGAGGGTGCGCCCCCCGCTGGCCACCAGCACGTCGCGCGGGTCGACCCGGGCGGGCACCGCCGCGAGGGCGAGCCGATCGTCGGGCGCCGTCGGCAGGTCCTTGAGCGAGTGGACGGCGAGGTCGACCTCGCCGTCGGCGAGCGCCTGCCGCAGGGCCGCGGCGAACACGCCGGTGCCGCCGATCTGGGTCAGCTGGGCGCGCGAGGTGTCGCCGTACGTCGTGACCTCGACCAGCTCGACCTCGCGCCCGGTCGCCCGGGTCACCAGGTCGGCCACGTGCCGGCTCTGCGTGGTGGCGAGGGCGCTGCGACGGGTGCCGAGGCGCAGCGGGCGGGCGCTCATCGCCGCACCCGCGACAGCTCGTCGCCGCGCGCCACCAGCGAGCCCGGGTCGACCGGGTCGAGCACGTCGACGGTGCCCGCGGTCCCCTCGGGCCCGGTCTCGACCGGCACGTCGGTGACGGTGGCGACGTCCTGCGGGTCGAGGTCGAACAGCTCGCGCAGCGCCGCGGCGTACGAGCCGCCGTCGGAGCGGCCGGCGAGCTCCTTCACCCGCACCGTGGGCGCGTGCAGCAGCTTCTCGACGACGCGGTGCACGGTGCGCTGCACCTCGTCGCGGACGGCGGCGTCGACCTCGGGCAGCCGGCCGTCGAGCCGCTGCAGCTCGGCCGCGACGACCTCGGCGGCGCGGGTGCGCAGCGCGACCACGGTCGGGGCGACGGCCTGCACCCGCAGCGCGGTGAGGTAGGCGCCCACCTCGGCGGCGACCAGCTGACGGACCGCCTCGATGTCGTCGCCGAGCTCGGCGTCGGCGAGGTCGCTGCCCAGCACCTGCAGGTCGGCGATCTCGACGCCGGGCAGGCCGGCGACGGCGGGGTCGACGTCGCGCGGCAGCGCCAGGTCGACGTACAGCTGCGGCCCGCCGTGCCGGACGGCGGCGGCGCGGGCGGTCTCGAGGTCGACGACGTGGCCGACGGCGCCGGTGCACGAGATGACCAGGTCGGCCTCGGCCAGCGCGTCGGCGAGCCGTGCGAGCGGCACCGCGGTGCCCTCGACGGCGCCGGCGAGCCGGTCGGCCCGCTCGCGCGTGCGGTTGGCGACGGTGATCGCGCCCGCGGCGGCCCGGTGGACGGTGGTGGCGGCGAGCGCGCTCATCGAGCCGGCGCCGCGT
>NZ_BAAHBM010000051.1:0-24196 GCF_054776675.1 Angustibacter aerolatus | reverse complement strand
GACTTGTCGCCGTGCGCGGTGACGTCCCGGCGCAGCTGCTGCGGTTCGCCGCGGCGTTCGTCGACGAGCGCGTCGACGCCCCCGGGCAGGTCGCGGCGCACGCCGGCCTCGCGCAGGCCGCCGAGGTCGAGCCGGGCCGGGCGCCCGTCGGCACGCCTGCGCCCGGCGTCCCCACCGCGATGCCGCGCTTCGGGCGGCTCGAGGCGGGTGTCCTGCGCGAGCTCGCCGGGCTCCGTGCGCGCGTCGTCGTCACCCCGTGGCGGCAGGTCGTGCTGCGCGACGTCGACCCCGACGGTCTGCCCGCGGCGCTGGCCCTGCTGCAGGGGCCGGGGTTCGACGCCCCCGGCTCAGCGTGGGACGGCGTCACCGCGTGCGTCGGCGCCCCGGCCTGCCGCCGGGCGCTCGGCGACGTCCGGGCGCTCGCCGAGCAGGTCGTCGCCGACCGCGCGTCCGGTGACGAGCCGGTGCACCTGTCCGCCTGTCCACGCCGGTGCGGCCGCCCGGCCACCGCGCACCGCGAGATCGTGCTGGGAGCAGCGTGAGCACCACCGAGACCACCGCAGCGACCCGTGACGGGACGGCGCCTCCGGCGTACGACTACGTGCACGACGGCGCGGAGATCTACCGCCGCTCGTTCGCGACCATCCGCGCCGAGGCCGACCTGAGCCGGTTCGACGCCGACCTGGCGACGGTCGTCGTCCGGATGATCCACGCCTGCGGCATGGTCGACCTGGCCGCCGACGTCGAGGCCTCACCCGGCGTCGTCGCCACGGCGCGCGACGCGCTGCGCGCGGGTGCACCGGTGCTGTGCGACGCGCAGATGGTGGCGGCCGGCGTCACCCGCAGCCGGCTGCCGTCGGACAACCAGGTGGTGTGCACGCTCGGCGACCCGTCGGTGCCTGCGCTCGCCGCGCGGCTCGGCACCACCCGCAGCGCCGCCGCGCTCGAGCTGTGGGACCCGCTGCTCGAGGGCGCGGTCGTCGCGATCGGCAACGCCCCCACCGCCCTGTTCCACCTGCTCGAGCAGATCGACCGCGGGGGACCGCGGCCGGCCGCGGTGCTCGGGCTGCCGGTCGGCTTCATCGGCGCGGCCGAGTCGAAGGCCGCGCTGGCCGCGAGCGACCTGCCGTTCCTCGTGGTGCACGGCCGCCGCGGCGGCAGCGCGATGGCGGTGGCCGCCGTCAACGCCGTCGCCGACGAGCGGGAGATCCGGTGACCGGCCGGCTGGCGGGAGTGGGGCTCGGTCCCGGCGACCCCGAGCTGGTGACCGTCAAGGCCGCCCGGCTGGTCGAGGCGGCCGAGGTCGTCGCCTTCCACTCGGGCCCGCACGGGCGCAGCATCGCCCGCCGCATCGCCGACCCGTACGTGCGGCCCGGCACGCTGGAGGAGCCGCTGGTCTACCCGGTGACCACGGGCACCACCGACCACCCCGGTGGCTACGAGGGCGCCATGGTCGACTTCTACGACGAGGTGGCCGAGCGGCTGTCGGTGCACCTCGACGCCGGCCGCGACGTCGTGGTGCTCTGCGAGGGCGACCCGATGTTCTACGGCTCGTACATGTACACGCACGAGCGGCTGGCCCACCGCTACGAGACGCAGGTCGTGCCCGGTGTGACGTCGGTGAGCGCGGCCGCCGCGGCGCTCGGCCGGCCGCTGGTGCAGCGCGACGAGGTGCTGACGATCCTGCCCGGCACCCTGCCGCGCGAGCAGCTGGCCCGGCACCTGGCCGCGGCCGACGCCGCCGCGGTGCTCAAGCTCGGCCGCACCTTCGAGACCGTGCGCGGCGCCGTCGAGGACGCCGGTCGCGGCCCGGCCGCCTGGTACGTCGAGCGGGCGTCGACCCAGCAGCAGCGCACCGCCGCGCTGCGCGACGTCGATCCCGGCGAGGTGCCGTACTTCGCGCTGGCGATGGTGAGCAGCCCGGCCGTCGCGGCCCGCGCCGGCCAGGTGACCGCCCAGCCGGTCGAGAGCCCGGCGCCGCCGGCGACGGCGGTCGGCGAGGTGGTCGTCGTGGGGCTCGGCCCCGGCGGGGAGCAGTGGTTGACGCCCGAGGCGGCCGCCGCGCTGCGCGCCGCCGACCACCTGGTGGGCTACCGCACGTACCTCGACCGCGTGCCGGCCGGCCTGACCCGGCACGAGCAGGTGCGGCACGCGTCCGGCAACACCGTGGAGGCCGACCGCGCCGACCTCGCGCTCGAGCTGGCCCGGCAGGGGCACCGCGTCGCCGTGGTCTCCGGCGGCGACCCCGGGGTCTTCGCGATGGCCGCCGCGGTGGTCGAGCAGGCGGCGGACGAGCGCTGGCACGACGTGCCGGTGCGGGTGCTGCCCGGCGTCACCGCGGCGCAGGCCGTCGCCAGCAGGGTGGGCGCACCGCTCGGGCACGACCACGCGGTGGTCTCGCTGAGCGACCGGTTGAAGCCCTGGGACGTCGTCACGGCCCGGCTCGACGCGCTGGCCGCGGCCGACCTGGCGATCGCGATCTACAACCCGCGCTCGCGGGCCCGGCCCTGGCAGCTGGGGGAGGCGCTGGCGGTGCTGCTGCGCTACCGCGACCCTGCGACGCCGGTGGTGGTGGGCCGCGACGTGGGTGGCCCGGAGGAGTCGGTGCGGGTGGTGCCGCTCGGCGCGCTCGACCCGGAGACGGTCGACATGCGCTGCCTGCTGCTGGTCGGGTCCTCGCGCACGGTCCGGACGCCGGGCGGCCAGGTGGTCACCCCCCGCTGGTACCCCGATGAGCCGGAAGAACGACAGCAGGAGCAGCAGCTTGCCGGAAGATCTGTCGACTGACATGCTCTGAGGCAGACATCTGTCCGTCGCTGTGGAGGTGCCCATGACCAGCGTGCTGCCGTCCCGGAGCCAGGCCGACCAGGTGGCCGGTGCCGAGGGGCCCGCCGCCGGCCGTGCCGGGTTCGCCCGCGTGCTGTTCGACGAGTCGCACAGCCAGGCGTGGAGCGTGCGGCCCGAGGTCGTGGCGCGGATGAACCCCGGCAACCCCGACGACGCCGGATACCTGCGCGCGGCCGACCTGCTGCGCCGGCGGGGGATGAGCGTCGAGCCGAACGTCGATGCGCCGCTGAGCGCCGAGACGCTCGCCGACGCCGACGTGCTGGTGCTCGCGCACCCCTCCGACGAGCGCTGGGAGCGCACGACGCGCACCGGCTCGCCGGTGCTCACCATCGCCGAGCTCGACGCCGTCGAGGCCTGGGTGCGCGCGGGCGGTGGGCTCGTGGTGCTGGCCGAGTGCGAGCAGGACAAGTACGGCAACAACCTGGCCGAGCTGGTCGCGCGCTTCGGCGTCCGCCTGGAGCACGGCACGGTGCAGGACCGCCGCGCCAACCTGCACGACGTGCCGACCTGGGTGCGGGCCGACCTGCCCGCCGGCCGCCCGCCGCGCGGCGCCGAGGACGTGCTGGCCGGCGTCCGGGAGGTCTGCGCGTACCGCTCCGGCTGGCTGTCCGTCGACGAGGGCGGCGCCGACGCCGCCCGCGTGCTGGCCCGCACCAGCCCCACCGCCGACCCGGCCGGCGCGCCGCTCGTCGTCGCCGTCGAGGCAGGTGCCGGCCGCGTCGTCGTGGCCGCCGACTCCGACCTGTTCGGCGACGACTCGATCGGCGAGCTCGACCACGCGGCGCTGTGGCAGAACCTGGCGTTCTGGCTGTCGGCCGGCCACGCCGTGCACCCCACGACCGTCGGCGACACCCGCGGCATCGCGCAGCACCCGGCCTGGCTCGACCTGAAGGCCGCGATCACGCAGCTGCGCACGATGCAGTCGAAGGACGGCTCGGTCGACGCCGAGCAGCACGACCTCGCCGCCGCCCAGGCCCTCGTCACCCGGGTCGCCGACGCGGTGCGCACCCTCACCCCGGAGTTCGCGCACGACGCCGACTACCTGGCCGCGTGCGTGCGCGACCTCGAGACCTGGCGCGACGGCGGCCTCGGCGTGCCCGACTTCCTCGACTCGCTGGTGGCCTTCCACCCCGAGCTGCAGCGCGTCGACGGCTGCGAGCACCTGGTCGTCTTCCCGATGTACACCCAGAACGGCAACCCCGACCGCGACCTCGAGGCCGTCATCGTGCGGGTCGCCTGGCCCGAGCACGTCGAGCGGCTCGAGCGCCGCTACGACAACCCGATGTTCCTGCCGATCCAGTTCGTCGACTTCACCGAGGGCTACGACACCAACTCCGCGGTGCTGTTCCCCGAGACCGTCGCCGTGCGCGAGACGCCGCGCTTCACCTGGGGCGGCATCTTCGCCGACCGCGAGGCCGCGCGGTTCCGCGCCGTCAGCCGCGCGGCGTCCGAGACGCTCGGGCTGGCGCTGCCGCCCGACGCGGCCCGGCTGCTCGACGACCAGCAGCTCGCGCAGGACGCGTTCATCCTGTGGGACCTGATCCACGACCGGACGCACAGCCACGGCGACCTGCCGTTCGACCCGTTCATGATCAAGCAGCGGATGCCGTACTGGATGTACTCGCTCGAGGAGCTGCGCTGCGACCTCACCACGTACCGCGAGGCCGTGCGCCTCGAGGGCGAGGGCGAGCCGTTCGGCCGGCTGGTGCAGTACACGATCCTGTTCGACCGGCTGTTCCGGTTCCCGATCACCGGCGACCGGGTGCGCAACTACGACGGCCTCGGCGGTCAGCTGCTGTTCGCCTACCTGCGCCGCCACGGTGCGCTGCAGTGGACCGACAACACCCTGCAGCTCGACTGGACGGCGGTGCCGGGCGTCGTCACGGCCCTGTGCGCCGACGTCGAGCGGCTCTACAGCGACGGCATCGACCGGTCGCGGGTCGCGCACTGGCTCGCGGCGCACCAGCTCGTCGCGACGTACGTCCAGCCGAACCCGGGCAGCACCTGGGCCAAGGGCGTCGAGGCGCTGCCGCTCGACGGCCCGGTGAAGCCGCTGAACGACGCCGTCATGGCCGACGAGTTCCCGCTGAACACCTTCTACGAGGCGCTGCGCCGCAAGCTGGCCGACGTCGTCACCGCCACTGCCGGCATCACCGGGTCCGGCCGGTGAGCGCTGCCGACCTCGCCGGGCGGGTCGTCGTCGTCACCGGCGCCGGCGGAGCGCTCGGCGGGCTGGTCTGCGAGCAGCTGGCCCGGCGCGGCGCCGCCGTCGAGCTCTGCGACCGCACCGCCCCGCTCGCGGAGGAGGCCGCCGGCCGCGTGGCGGGCGTCGGCGGCGACGCCACCGCGACGGTGGTCGACCTGCTGGACGCCGACGCGACCGCCCGGTGGGGCGTCGACGTCGTCGCGCGCCGGGGCCGGGTCGACGGCCTCGTGCACCTGGTGGGCGGCTGGCGCGGGGGCGCCCCGCTCGCGCAGGCCGACCTCGCCGACTGGGACCTGCTGCAGCAGCTGCTGGTGCGCACCCTGCAGACCACGAGCCAGGCGTTCCACGCCGCCCTGACCGCCTCGGACGACGCCCGGCTGGTGATCGTCTCGGCCAAGGAGGCCCACCGGCCGACGCAGAAGAACGCCAGCTACGCTGCGGCGAAGGCGGCTGCCGAGGCCTGGGTCCAGGCGATCGCCCACTCGTGGAAGGACGTGCCGACCGCGGCCGCCGTGACCCTCGTGGTCACCGGCCTGGTGACCCCGCAGATGCGGGCGGACCGCCCCGACGCGGCGTTCACGAACCTCACCGACATCGACGAGGTGGCCCGGGCCGTCACGGGGCTCTGGGACCGCCCCGCCAGCGACCTGAACGGAGCCCGTCTGTGGCTGACGCCGGAACCCTCGCGGACCTGACCGACCCCATCACCGCGCCCCCGGCGCTGCACGACCCCACCTGGCGCGGGTTCTCCAGCGACAACGCCTCCGGCGTGCACCCCGAGGTGCTCGCGGCGGTGGCGGCGGCGAACGGCGGGCACGTCACGGCGTACGGGGACGACCCGTACACCGCCAGGCTGCAGGACGTCGTCCGCCGGCAGTTCGGCGCGCAGGCGCAGGCGTTCCCGGTGTTCAACGGCACGGGCGCCAACGTGGTGTCGCTGCAGGCCGTCACCCACCGCTGGCAGTCGGTGGTCTGCGCGCGCACCGCGCACATCACGGTAGACGAGTGCGCCGCACCCGAGAAGGTCGGCGGCCTGAAGCTGCTCACGGTGTTCGCGCCCGACGGCAAGCTCACGCCCGAGCTGGTCGACCTCGAGGCGTTCGGCCTCGACGACGTGCACCGGGCCCAGCCGCGGGTGGTCTCGATCACCCAGTCGACCGAGCTCGGCACCGTCTACACGCCGGCCGAGCTGCGGGCCCTGGCCGACCACGTGCACTCGCGCGGCCTGGTGCTGCACCTCGACGGCGCGCGGCTGTCGAACGCCGCCGCCTCGCTGGGCTGCGAGCTGCGCGAGATCACCACCGACGCCGGCGTCGACGTGCTCTCCTACGGCGCCACCAAGAACGGTGCCATCGGCGGCGAGGCCGTCGTGGTGCTGAACCCGGACGCCGTGGTGTCGACCGACGCCGCCGCCTACCTGCGCAAGTCCTCGATGCAGCTGGCGTCGAAGATGCGCTTCGTCTCGGCCCAGATCGTCGCGCTGCTCGAGGGCGACCTGTGGCGGCGCAGCGCCTCGCACGCCAACGCCATGGCCGCGCGGCTGGCCGCCGCGGTGCGCGACGTGCCCGGCCTCGAGATCACCCAGCCGGTGCAGGCCAACGCGGTGTTCGCCGTGCTGCCGCCGCAGGTCACCGCGCGGCTGCAGCAGCGCGCGTACTTCTACACCTGGAACCAGGCCACCGGCGAGGTGCGCTGGATGACGACGTTCGACACCACCGAGGCCGACATCGACGCGTTCGCCGCGATGGTGCGCGAGGAGATGGCGCGTGGCTGACCGCCAGCGGCGGCTGCTCGTGGCCGCCGTGGCGGTGGTGCTGCTGCTCGCCGTCGCCGGCGGCGTCGCGACGTACCGGCTGACGTCGGACCAGAAGCGCTCGTCGTCGTCCCGCTCCGCGACCCCCGCGCAGAGCGCGCCGTTCGAGGTGCGCGGGGCCGTCGTGCAGTACGCCGGCGACGACGGCACGCTCATCGCCTGCGAGAGCGGTGACGGCACCCTGTCGTCGCTGCCCACGCAGCCGCAGGTACAGGTCGTGGTGCACGACGCGACCGGCCGGGTGGTGGCGCTCGGCGCCATGGACTCCCTCGCGCAGGTGGCCGACGTCACCTGCACCCGTGCGTTCTCGGTGGCCGCGGTGCCGCCGGGTCTGCGCTTCTACCAGCTCGAGCTCGGTGGCCGGTCGCTCGGCTGGTTCACCGAGGCGCAGCTGCGGCAGTTCGTCGCGGTGGGCGGCACCGGCACCCCGGCGCCCACGGCCTGATCGATCAGCCGCCGGCGAGGCGTTCGCGCGCCCAGGCCAGCGCGTCCGCGACCTCGCAGACCACCGCAGGTGGTCGCGCGTCCGGCGGCGGCTGCGGACGGCGCACCATCAGCACCGGCAGGCCGAGCCGACGGGCGGCCTCGAGCTTGGCGGCGGTCATCGCGCCGCCGCTGTTCTTGGTCACCAGCACCTCGATCCCGTTGCGCTGCAACAGGTCGAGCTCGCCGTCGAGGGTGTAGGGGCCGCGGTCGAGCAGCACGGTGACGTGCGGCGCGACGACGCCCGGCGGGTCGACGCAGCGGGCCAGCACCCGCACACCGGTCAGCGCGGCGAACGCGTCCAGGTTGCGCCGTCCCGTGGTGACCAGGGCCGACCGGCCGAGGCCGGGCAGCCGCTCGGCCGCGGCGGCGACGTCCGGCACCTCGTCGCGGCGGTCGCCGGCGCCCGTCGTCCGGGCCGGCCGCTCGAGGCGCAGCAGGGGCAGGCCCACCTCGCGGGTGGCGCGCACCGCGTTCGCGCTGATCCGGGCGGCGAACGGGTGGCTGGCGTCGACCACGGCCGTGACGTCGTGCGCGCGCAGCCAGTCCGCCAGCCCGGTGGCGCCGCCGAACCCGCCGACGTGCACCGGACCGGCCGGCAGCCGCGGCCGGGTCACGGCCCCGGCGAGCGAGGAGACGACCGGGAGCCCCTCGGCGTCGAGCGCGGCCGCCAGCTCGCGCGCCTCGCCGGTGCCGCCGACGACGAGCAGCGTCACCGGCTCATCGCCGCCGGGTCATCGCTGCCGGGCCACCGAGTACAGGTGGCTGTCGGGGAAGTCGGCCGGCTCGAGCGCCCGCCCCACCAGCACCACCGCCGCGGCCCGCACCCCGGCCTCGCGCACCTGGCCGGCGATGGTGGCGAGCGTGCCGCGCAGCACCAGCTCCTGCGGCTGCGAGGCGCGGTGCACGACCGCGACGGGGCAGTCGGCGCCGAGGTGCTCGGCCAGCTCGGGCGCCAGCACGTCGAGCCGCTGCACGGCCAGGTGCAGCGCGATCGTGGCCCCCGTGGCGGCGTAAACGGCGAGCTGCTCGCCGTCCGGCATGGCGGTCGAGCGCGCCTGGGTGCGGGTCAGCACGACGGTCTGGGCGACCTCGGGCACGGTCAGCTCGACGCCGAGCAGGGCGGCCGCCGCGGCGAACGACGGCACGCCCGGTGTCACGTCGTACGGCACGCCGGCCGCTCGCAGCCGGCGCACCTGCTCGGTCAGGGCGCTCCACACCGACGGGTCGCCCGAGCACAGGCGCACCACGTCGTGACCGGCCTCGTGCGCCTCGACCAGCACCGCCACGATCTGGTCGAGCGTCAGGTCGGCGGTGTCGACCAGGCGCGTGCCGGGGGAGCAGTGCTCGAGCACGCCGTCGCTCAGCAGGCTGCCGGCGTAGAGGCAGACCGGGCTGGTGGCCAGCAGGCGCGTGGCGCGCACGGTCAGCAGGTCGGCGGCACCTGGTCCGGCGCCGACGAAGTGGACGGTCACGTGGTCTCCTTGCGAGCGGCGAGCTGGACGACGGCGAGCGCGGGCCGCCACACGGTGAAGCCCCCGAGCGGTTCGGCGTGCTCGACCTGCACGCGGGTCAGCTCGCCGCCGTGGGCGCGCTGCCGGGCCTGCACCACCTCGACCGACTCGAGCGTCACGGCGTGCACCACGAGCCGGCCCCCCGGGCGGAGCGCCGCCCAGCACCGGTCGAGCAGGCCGGGCGCGGTCGCGCCGCCGCCGACGAAGACGGCGTCGGGTGCCGGGAGGTCGGCCAGCGCGGCCGGCGCCGAGCCCTCGACGACCCGCAGCCGGGGGACGCCGAGCGCGGCGGCGTTGGCCGACACCCGCGCCGCGCGCACCGGGTCGCGCTCGACCGCGATCGTGCGGCAGGAGGGGTGGGCGCGCATCCACTCGACGCCGACGCTGCCGGCGCCGGCCCCGACGTCCCACAGCAGCTCGCCGGGTGACGGCGCCAGCCGGGCGAGCGCGGTGGCGCGCAGGTCGCGCTTGGTGAGCTGGCCGTCGTGGTCGTAGGCGGCGTCGGGCAGGCCGGCGGCGAGGCCGAGGGCCGCCGTGCCGGGGTCGGCCGCGCACTCGACGGCGACGACGACCAGGTCGGAACCGGCGGACGGCGGATCGGCGGCGGTGCCGGCCGCGACCTGCTCGGCGGGCCCGCCGAGGTCGCTCAGCGCCACCACCGTGCTGCCCGCCCAGCCGCGGTCGCGCAGCACCGCCGCGACGGCTGCCACGCCGGCCGCCGACGGCACCAGCACGGCGACCCGCCGGCCGGGCGCGAGGTGGGCTACGACCGCGTCGGCCGGCTGCGTCAGGGTGCTGACGACCGCGACGTCGTGCACCGCCCAGCCGAGCCGGGCGCAGGCCAGCTGGGTGCTCGACGGTCGCGGGTGCACCCGGAGCCGCGCCGCACCGAGCCGATCGGCCAGCGTGGCACCCACGCCGTGCTGCATCGGGTCGCCGCTGGCCAGCACCGCGACCCGGCGTCCGGCGTGCTCGGCGAGCAGCGCGTCGAGCGCCGGCAGCATGGGGCTCGGCCAGGCGACGCGCGTCGCGGTGACCGCCGCGGGCAGCAGGGCCAGCTGCCGGGTGCTGCCCAGCACGACGTCGGCCGCGGCGAGCACGGTGCGGGCGCCGTCGTCCAGTGCGGGCCAGCCCCCTGGGTCGATCCCCACGACGTCCACCGGCGCACCGGTGGACGTCGGTGCCTCGTCCACAGCCCTCACGACGGCGACGCTACCGGCCGCGGCCGCTGTGGAAGTATCTGGGAACCGCCGACGGCCGCTCGTGGTCCGTCGGCGTGCCCGGCCGGTGCCCACCGGCGACACGTCCGTCCGTCAGAGGGAGCGCCCGTGCCGCAGCTGCCTCGGCTCGTCGTGGCCGCGCCCGGATCGGGTCACGGCAAGACGACGATCGCCACCGGGCTCATGGCGGCGCTGCGTACCCGTGGGCTCGAGGTGTCGGGGCACAAGGTCGGGCCCGACTACATCGACCCCGGGTACCACGCCGTCGCCCACGGCCGGCACCCGCGCAACCTCGACCCCGTGCTGCAGGGCGAGCACCGGGTGGCGCCCCTGTTCGTGCACGGGGCGCTGACCCCGAGGCCGGCCGACGTCAGCGTGATCGAGGGCGTCATGGGCCTGTTCGACGGCGCGATCGGCCGGCGCGGCGAGGCGTCGACCGCCCACGTGGCCCGGCTGCTGCAGGCGCCGGTGGTGCTCGTCGTCGACGTCTCCGGCGCCAGCCGCAGCGTCGCCGCCACGGTGCTGGGGTTCGCCCGCTTCGACCCGGCGGTGCGGCTGGCCGGTGTCGTGCTGAACCGGGTGGCGACCACGCGGCACGAGGACGAGGTGCGCGAGGCCCTCGGGTCCACCGGCGTGCCCGTGCTGGGTTCGCTGGGCCGCGACGACCTGCTGGCCACCCCGAGCCGGCACCTCGGGCTGGTGCCCGCCGTCGAGCGCGCCGACGAGGCGGCGTCCGCCGTGCAGCGGCTCGGCGAGCGCGTCGCCGCCGGCGTCGACCTCGACGCCGTGCTGCGGGTGGCCCGCTCCGCGCCGCCGCTGCACGTCGCACCCTGGGAGGCGGCGGCCGAGCTCCCCGACACCCGGCGGCCCCCGACCGGTCGCCCGGTGCGGGTGGCCAGCGCGGGAGGCGCTGCCTTCAGCTTCCGCTACCGCGAGACCGACGAGCTGCTGACCGCCGCGGGGGCGGAGGTCGTCGACGTCGACCCGCTGCGCGACGAGGCGCTGCCCGCCGGCACCGACGCGCTCTACCTGGGTGGCGGGTTCCCCGAGGTCTATGCCGAGCAGCTGTCGGCCAACGCGCCGCTGCGCCACGCCGTCGCGGCCGCCGTCGAGGCCGGTACCCCGGTGGTCGCCGAGTGCGCCGGCCTGCTCTACCTGTGCGAGCAGCTCGGCGGCCACCCGATGGTCGGTGCCGTGCCGGGCCGCGCCGCGATGAGCGGGCGGCTCACCCTCGGCTACCGGGTGGCGCGCACACCGGCTGGCGCTCCCGGGTTGGTCTCCGCTCCCGGCGAGCCGGTGGCCGGTCACGAGTTCCACCGCACGACCGTCGAGCCCGGCCACGGTGGGCTCGTCGACGGCTGGCACGCCGGTTGGACGTTCGACGACCTCGGGTACGGCGGTCGCACCGAGGGGTTCGCACGCGCCGCGCTGCACGCCAGCTACCTGCACGTGCACTGGGCCGGTCAGCCGCAGGCCGCCGAGCGCCTGATCGCCGCCGCCCGCTCGGCGCGCGCCGCCGCCGCCCGCCGCGAGGTCACGGAGCCCGCCGGTGCCTGACACCGTGCTGCGCCCGGGGCGCCGCCCCGTCGACCCCGGGCAGGGCCGAGCCGCTGGCCGGGTCGTCCCGCTGCCGGTCACCGACGTCGCCGCGCCCGACGTCGCCGCACCCGACGTTGCCGCGCCCGACGTCGCGGCGGGCAGCCCGCTGCGTCACCACGGCGACCGCGAGGTCGGCCCCGGGCTCGTCGACCTGGCGGTGAACGTGCAGCGGCCCGGTCCTCCCGGCTGGCTCCGCGACCAGCTCGCCGCCGGCCTCGACGACCTCGGCGCCTACCCCGACGACACCGCCGCCACCGCTGCGGTCGCCCGGCGGCACGCGCGACCGGTCGCGGAGGTGCTGGTGACCTCCGGCGCGGCGGAGGCGTTCAGCCTGCTGGCTCGCGCGCTGCGTCCGGGCCGCGACGTGCGGCACGCCGTCGTGGTGCACCCGCAGTTCACCGAGCCGGAGGTGGCCCTGCGCACCGCCGGCCACGCGGTCGAGCACGTGCTGCTGCAGGCGGCCGACGGCTTCCGCCTCGATCCCGCTGCCGTGCCCGCGAGCGCAGACCTCGTCGTGCTGGGCAACCCCACCAACCCGACGTCCGTGCTGCACGACGCGGCGGCGGTGCGGGCGCTCGTCCGCCCGGGCCGGATGGTCGTCGTCGACGAGGCGTTCCTCGACGCGGTGCCCGGCGAGCCCGGATCGCTGGCCGGTGTCGCCGCCGCCGAGCTGCCGGGCGTCGTGGTCGCGCGCAGCCTGACCAAGGCGTGGGGGCTGGCCGGCCTGCGAGCCGGGTACCTGCTCGGCCCGGCCGACGTCGTGGCCGCCTGCCGGGCGGTGCAGCCGCCGTGGTCGGTGTCGTCGCTGGCGCTGCTCGCCACCCGGGGTCGCGTGCAGCCGGCCGCGATCGCCGGGCAGCAGGCCGCCGCGGTCGAGACCGTGGCGCACCGCACGCACCTGGTCGCCGGACCGCGCGCGCAGGTCGTCGAGGTCGAGCAGCCCGTCGCCGGCCCGTTCGGCCTGCTGCAGCTGCCCGGCGGCGCCGCAGTGCGGGAGCGGCTGCGCGCGCTGGGCTTCGCGGTGCGTCGCGGCGACACGTTCCCGGGGCTCGGCCCCGACTGGCTGCGGGTGGCGGTGCGCGCGCCCGAGGTCACCGACGCGTTCCTCGACGCGCTGCGCCGGGCGAGGGAGGACCGGCCGTGACCGACCCGACCGACCCGACCGACCCGACCGACCCGACCGATGCCGGGCCGCACGCCGAGGGGCCCCTCGCAGCGCCGCAGCCCGCGGCGTCGCTGCGACCGGCACGCGGCGCGCAGCCGGTGCTGCCGATGGGCCTGCGGCTGCAGGGCCGGCTGGTGGTCGTCGTCGGCGGCGGTCCGGTGGCGCAGCGACGCGTGCAGGCCCTGCTCGACGCCGGCGCCGACGTGCACCTGGTCAGCCCCGACGCCGTACCCGTGCTCGCCTACCTCGCCGAGCGCGGTGCGGTGCGCTGGTCGCGCCGGCCCTACGCCGCCGGCGACCTCGACGGCGCCTGGCTGGTGCTGGCCTGCACCGACGTGGCGGCGGTGAACGCCGCGGTGCTGGCCGAGGCCGACGCCACCCGCACGTTCTGCCTGCGCGCCGACGACGCCACCGAGGCGTCGGCCTGGATGCCGGCCCTCGCACCCGCGGGCGGGGGCGCCCTGCTCGCCGTGCACGCCGGCGGCGACCCGGTGCGCGCGGCCGCCCTGCGCGACGTGGCTGCCGAGGCGGTCGAGCACGTGCAGCGCCGCGGTGCCCTCCCGGCCCGAGCCGGCGCCACCGGACGACCCACGGCGCAGGGCAGCGGTCGCGTGGTGCTCGTGGGCGGCGGGCCGGGCGACCCGGGGCTGCTCACCCGCCGCGGCTGGGAGGTGCTGCGTCAGGCCGACGTCGTGGTGGTCGACCGGCTGGCGCCGCTGCCGGCGCTCGACGACCTCGACCCCGAGGTGCTGGTCGTCGACGTCGCGAAGGTGCCGCGCGGGCCGTTCGTGGCCCAGGAGCGGATCAACGAGATCCTCGTCGAGCACGCGCTGGCCGGGCGCCTCGTGGTGCGGCTCAAGGGCGGCGACCCGTACGTGTTCGGCCGCGGCATGGAGGAGGCCCAGGCCTGCGCCGCCGCCGGCGTCCCGGTCGAGGTCGTGCCCGGCGTGAGCAGCGCACTGGCCGCGCCGGCGCTGGCCGGCGTGCCGCTGACCCACCGCGGGCTGTCGCAGGGCTTCACCGTGGTGTCCGGGCACGTGCCACCCGGCGACCCGCGCAGCACCCTCGACTGGGGCGCCCTGGCACGCGGCGGCACGACGCTGGTGCTGCTCATGGCCGTGCAGTCGCTGCCCGAGATCGCCGCCGAGCTGCTGCGTCAGGGCATGCCCCCGCGCACGCCCGTGGTCGCGGTGATGGACGGCGGGCTGCCCGGTCAGCGTGTCGAGCAGGCGCCGCTCGAGCACGCCGCCGAGCACCTGGCCGCTCGCGGTGTGCGGGCGCCCGCGGTGGTCGTGGTCGGCGAGGTGGCCGGCCTGGCACCCTCGGCGACATGACGAGCTGGGTGGCGCTGCTGCGGGCGGTCAACGTCGGCGGGCGCACGGTGCCGATGGCCGACCTGCGGGCGCTGGCCGAGGGGCTGGGGCTCGACGACGTCAGCACCTACATCGCCAGCGGCAACCTGCTCTTCCGGTCGGCGCACCGCTCGCCCGCGGCGGTGCGCACCCTGCTCGAGCCGGCGCTGCAGGAGCGGTTCGGGTTCGCCGTCGAGACGGCCGTGCGCAGCGCCGCCCGGCTGCGCGAGGTCGTCGAGGGGCTGCCGTTCGACACCACCGATCAAGTCAGCGTGTCGTACCTGCTCGAGCCCATGACGGCCGACGGCGAGGCGGCGCTGCACGAGCACCTGGTCAACGAGGCGGTCGCCGTGGTGCGCGGCGACCACGTGTACCTGCGCACGCCGAACGGGCTGGGCCAGCCGTTCCTCGCCCGCGGGCACGACAAGCGGTTCGCCGCGACCGGCACCAGCCGCAACTGGCGCACCGCCGCCGCGCTGGCCGACCTCGCAGCGGGTCGCCACCGCGCCGGGCCGGGCGGTGCTCGCTAGGGTCGAGCGCATGAGCGACGCCTGGACGTGGAGGTACGAGGACGCCGACGGCCGGGTCGTCACCCCCGAGGGCGTCCCCACCGGGTCCTTCCCGACGCAGTCGGACGCCGAGAGCTGGCTCGGCGAGGAGTGGCGCACGCTGCTCGACCACGGGGTCGACGCCGTCCGGCTGCTCGAGCACGACGCCGAGGTCTACGGCCCGATGTCGCTGCGCCCCGCCCAGTAGCAGCCCGACCCGCGCGCGCCGACCGGATCAGTCGGCGGTCAGTCGGCTGCGCGGGCGCGCAGCGCCACGGTGGCGTCGTCGCGGCACTCGGTCACCACCCGCCGGGCGGTCGTGCCGAGGTCACCGGCGAGCAGCCGTTCGGCCAGGTCGACCGTGCCCGGCTCCACGCGCTGCGCCGGGAAGAGCAGCCGGCCGAACGTGTCGGTGACCTGCGCCGACGAGCGCCCCGCGAGCGGCGGGTACTCCGTCTCGTAGCGCCCCGCGTACGACGCGAGCAGGTCGTCCTGTCCCAGCTGCCAGAACCCTCGCCCGGTCGCCTCGAGCTCGTGGTTCGACAACCGTCCGCCCACCGCGTCGGCCCACGCCGAGGCCTTCGCCACCGCGCTCGGCACCGCCGCCCGGGCGGCTCGGGCGTGCAGCGCTGCGCCAGACGACCGGTCGCGCCGCAGCTCTGCGGCCACCAGCGCCACGTCGGCCGCGCCGAGCGCCGCGACGCGGCGCACCACCCGCCAGCGCAGCTCGACGTCGAGGTGCAGCCCGTCGCCCAGCGGCTCGCCGTCCAGCAGGCGCTGCAGCGCCTGGGCGTCCTCGGTCACCTGCAGCCAGGCGCGCGCCCAGGTCAGCCGCCCGTCGTGGTCGGCGCCGACGTCCCGGGCGGCGGCCAGCGCGGGGGCGGCCGGCCGGCCGGCGACGTAGGCGCGGTTGGCCGGCTGCGCCCAGACCAGCGCCTGCAGCGCGTGCCGTAGCACCGATCCGAGGGTCGCGTCGGCGTCGGCGTCGCCCAGGCGCCGCACCACGGTGTCGGCGTACGCGGACGGCGCGAGGTCGCCGTCCTGCACGAGCTCCCACAGCGAGGTCCACACCAGCGCCCGGGCCAGCGGGTCGAGCCCGGTCGGGTCGTCGAGCAGCGCCGCTCGCGACATCGGGTCGGGCGGCGTGGCCGCGAAGGTCAGGTCGCCGTCGTTCACCAGCACCACGTCGGCGGCGGGCTCGCCGACGAGCGCGGGCACCGGTGTCACGGCGGCTGCGTCGACCTCGACGGCGAGCAGGGCGCGCCGCACGAGCCGGCCGTCGACGCGGTCGTGCAGCCCGATGCCCAGGCGGTGGGGGCGGTCGCGTCCCGGCGACTGCTGGTGCACCGAGAACGCCGTCCACCGCCCGTCGTCGCCGGTCTCGGTGCGCGCCGTCAGCGTCGACGTCCCGCTGGTGCGCAGCCACTGGTCGGCCCAGGTGCCGACGTCGCGGCCGCTGGTGCGGGTCAGCTCGGCGACCAGGTCGGCCAGCGTCGCGTTGCCGTACGCGTGCCGGCGGAAGTGCTCGCGCACCGCACCGAAGAACGCCTCGTCGCCCAGCCACTCCGCCAGCTGGCGCAGCGCCGACGCGCCCTTGGCGTACGAGATGCCGTCGAAGTTCTGCAGCGCGGCGGCGGTGTCGTCGACGGCTTCGGGGGCGACCGGGTGCGTCGTCGACAGGCGGTCGGCGTGGTAGCCCCAGACCTTGCGCCGCACCAGGAACGTCGTCCACGCGGTGTCGAAGCCGTCGGCCTCCGCGGCCGCCCGGTACCCCAGGTACTCGGCGAACGACTCGTTCAGCCACAGGTCGTCCCACCAGCGCATGGTCACCAGGTCGCCGAACCACATGTGCGCCATCTCGTGCAGCTGGGTCGAGGCCAGCTCGAGCCGGTCCTCCTCGGTGACCGCCCCGCGCGGCAGGTAGTGCTCGTCGCGGAAGGTGACCAGCCCCGGGTTCTCCATCGCCCCGGCGTTGAACTCCGGCACCATCACCTGGTCGTACTTGCCGAACGGGTAGCGCACCCCGAACAGGCCGTGGAACCAGTCCAGGCCGCGCCGGGTGGTCTCGAGCATCCGCTCGGTGGGCAGGAACCCCACCATCGACCGCCGCGCCCAGACGCCGACGTCGATGCCGTCGTGCTGCTCGCGCACCCCCTCGTAGTCGCCGGCCGCCAGCGCGACGAGGTACGGCGGCAGCGGCTTCGTGCGGTCGAAGACCCAGCGGCCGGGTGCCGTCGAGCGTCCGCG
Source organism: Angustibacter aerolatus (assembly GCF_054776675.1). Taxonomy (NCBI): domain Bacteria; kingdom Bacillati; phylum Actinomycetota; class Actinomycetes; order Kineosporiales; family Kineosporiaceae; genus Angustibacter; species Angustibacter aerolatus. The sequence continues at coordinate 7,202 of NZ_BAAHBM010000051.1, read as the reverse complement.
GGTGTTCGCCAGCACCACCCAGTGCGGCGGCGCCGTGATCGACAGCTGCCACTCGGCCTTCAGGTCGGGCTGGTCGAAGCAGGCGAGGAAGCGTGGCGCGTCGTCGAGGAACGCCTGCGTGTACAGGTAGACGCCGTCGTCCTGCGGGTCGACGAACCGGTGCAGCCCCTCGCCGGTGTGCGAGCAGGCGAACACCGCGCGCACCACGAGCTCGTTCGACGCCTGCAACCCGGTCAGCGGCAGCCGGCCGTCGTCAAGCGCCGAGACGTCGAGCGGCTCGCCGCCGAGGGTGACCTCGAGCAGCCGCACCGGCTTGACGTCGACGAACGTCGAGGCGCCGGGACGCGTGCAGGTGAAGCGGATCGTCGTGGTCGAGGTGCACTCGACGTCGGTGAGCTCGACGGCGTCGGCGCCCCACAGGTCGAGGTCGACGTCGACCTGCGTGACGTCGAGCAGCGCACGCCGCTCGACCGCCTCCTGCCGGGTCAGCGCCGGCACGTCAGGCCAGCCGGGTGCGCGGCGCGTTCCGCTCGGTGAAGCCGGGGTCGCGCTCGACGACGTCGCCGAGCGCCTCGTCGATCCGGGCCATCGCCTCGTCGGGGATGCGGACGCCGGCGGCCTGCACGTTGTCGCGCACCTGCTCCGGCTTCGACGCCCCGATGATCGCGGCCGACACGTTCTCCTCCTGCAGCACCCACGCCACGGCCAGCGCGGCCATCGACAGGCCGAGGTCGTCGGCGACCGGCCGCAGCCGCTGCACCCGCTCGAGGACGTCGTCGCGCAGGTAGCGCTTGATCATGTCGGCGCCGCCCTTGGTGTCGGTGGCCCGCGACCCGGCCGGCGGCTCGGCGCCCGGCTGGTACTTGCCGGTCAGCACACCCTGGGCGATGGGGGAGAAGACGACCTGGCCGATGCCGAGCTCGCGCGAGGCGGGCACGACGTCGGCCTCGATGACCCGCCACAGGGCGGAGTACTGCGGCTGGTTCGAGATCAGCTGGAACCCGAGCTCGCGGGCGAGGGCGTGCCCGGCGCGCAGCTGCTCGGCCGTCCACTCGCTGACCCCGATGTAGAGCGCCTTGCCCTGCCGCACGACGTCGGCGAACGCCTGCATCGTCTCCTCGAGCGGCGTCTCGTGGTCGTAGCGGTGCGCCTGGTAGAGGTCGACGTAGTCGGTCTGCAGCCGGCGCAGCGACGCGTCGATCGACTCGCTGACGTGCTTGCGCGACAGGCCGGTGTCGTTCGGGCCGCCCGGGCCGGTGGGGAAGTAGACCTTGGTGAAGATCTCCAGCGACTGCCGCCGCTGCCCCTTCAGCGCCTCGCCGAGCACCTCCTCGGCGCGGCCGTTCGCGTAGACGTCGGCGGTGTCGAAGCTGGTGATGCCGGCGTCGAGCGCGGCGTGCACGCACTCGGTGGCCACGTCCTGCTCGACCTGCGAGCCGTGGGTGAGCCAGTTGCCGTACGTGATCTCCGAGATCTTCAGGCCGGAGTCACCGAGGTAGCGGAAGTCCATGCCTGCCACGCTACGTGCCGCTCGGCACCGCCGCCCGGCGACCGACCAGGTGCAGCAGCGTGCCCAGCCGGCGGTAGGGGTCGGTGCGCCCGGCGCGCTCCTCGACGGCGAGCAGCGCGGCCAGCTCGTCCGGGTCGCGGGGCACCGGCCGGTCCGACGGCACGCCGTCGGTCATCACGCGGACGCCGTACCAGGCCTCGACGTGCATCCGCCGCCCGGCGACGTACGACGCGAGCTCCTCCAGGCGGTCGGCGCGGGCGCTCACGCCGAGCTCGTTGACGTAGCGCGGCACCTCGTCGGCGGCGGCGTCCATCAGGTCGAGCGCGTCGGCCCACTGCTCGCGCAGCGCCGGTCGCATCGCCATCGCGTCGGCGTTGCGCGCGAGCAGCGACACGATGCCGCCCGGGGCGACCAGGTCGCTGAGCTCGACGACCGCCTCGCGCGAGGACGGCAGGTACATCAGCACGCCGTGGCAGCAGACGACGTCGAAGCGCCGCTCGCCGATCGCCTCCGCGAGCGCGCCGAGGCGTCCGTCGACCACCTGCAGCCGGGCCCGGACGTCGGGCGGCTGGGTGGCCGCGGCTGCCGCGAACGCCGCGCGCATCGTCTCGTCCGGCTCGACGCCGAGCACGTCGTGCCCGGCCTGCGCCAGGGCGATCGCCTGCGTGCCCTGGCCGGCGCCGACGTCCAGCACGGACGCCGGCTCCGCGGGCAGGTGCACCTGCAGCTGCCGCGTCACCACGTGCTGGCGCACCACGTTGCGCAGCAGCCCCTGGCGGCGCAGCCACGGCTGCCTCCCGCTGTCGAACGTCGTCACCGGCGTGCCCCTTCGTCGGTTCGTCGATCCGCTCGCGCGGCTAGCGGCGCGGCGGCTGCCCGCGGTCGACGCCGGGCTTGGGCACCCGGGTGCGGCGGATCTGGAACGTGCGCATCACGGCGTACGTGGTCAGCCCCGACCAGGTGCCGTCGCCGAAGCGCGCGTTCACCTCCTTCTTCAGCCGCCGGGCGAGGAGGAACGCGTCGACCGCCGAGGCGACGACGACCAGGTAGATCAGCCCGAAGATCGCCGTGAACACGGCCGACCCGCGAGTGGCCTGCGACTGCCCGGCGTAGGAGAGCACGAGGAAGACGAGCATGAGCGGCAGCAGGTACTCGCCGATGCTGCGTCGGGCGTCGACCACGTCGCGCACGTACCGGCGCACCGGCCCCTTGTCGCGGGCCGGCAGGTAGGCCTCGTCGCCGGCCATCATCCGCGCGCGGGCGTTGGCCCGGTCGACGCGCTGCGCGTCCTTCTGGTCCTTGGTCAGCTTGCCGCGCGGACCGGTCGGCTTCGCCGCCACGAGCGGCTGCTTGCGCGCCGCGACGGCAGCGCTCCGCTTCGGGGTCGGCTTGTTCTTGCCGGGGCCGGCCGGTGCCTGCTGCACGGGGGCCTCGGGCTGCTTGCGTCGTCCGAGCACCCCAGGAGCCTACCTGCGCCCGCGCGCCCGCTGGTCCGCGTCCGCGCGCTCGGCGGTGCTGGCCAGCAGCTGGGCGACCCGCTCGCCGTACCGGTCGCGCACCTCGCTGCGCAGCTGCTCGTCCTGGCGCGGTACCGGCTCGACGAACACCTCGACGACGTCCTTGAACGCCGCCCGCATGTCGCGGTCGAGGCCCAGCGCGCCGCGCTCGACGCCCTGCGCGTCGAGCCCGTCGGTGAAGTCGACCCGCGCGCAGACCAGCAGCCGGTCGGTGCCGATGCGCTGCGTCATCAGGTCGACCACCGCGTCGACCTCGTCGCGCTCGGCCAGCCAGGCGACGATCTCGCGGCTGAGGCGGGGGTCGGCGGGGCTGCCGACGAGCAGCTCCTTGTTGGTGCGGGCCAGCAGGAAGGCGACCACCGTGAGCGTCGCCGCGATGAGCAGCGAGGCGATCGCGTCGTACGCCCCGGAGCCGGTCCAGTGGTGCAGCCACACGCCGGCCAGCGCCAGCAGCAGGCCGACCAGGGCGGCGGAGTCCTCGTAGAACACCGTCTTCACGGTCGGGTCGTCGGTGCTGCTCAGCAGCCGGCGCAGGCTCTGCCGCTCCTCGGCGGCCTGCGCACGCACCTGGTTCACCGCGCGCAGCCAGCTGGTGCCCTCCAGCACGAACCCGATCGCGATGACGATCGTCGACAGCCAGACGCCGCCGGCCTCGCCGCCGCCGTCGAGCAGCGACCGCACGCCCTCCATGCCGGCGAACACCGCGCCCGACACGAAGATCGACACCGAGGCGACGAACGCCCAGAAGAAGCGCTCGGGCCCGTAGCCGAAGGGGTGCTTGCGGTCGGGCGGCTTCGTGCTGCGGCGCAGGGCGATCAGCAGCAGCACCTCGTTGGCGGTGTCGGCCACCGAGTGCGCCGCCTCGGCCGCCATCGCCGCCGAGCCGGAGACGACCGCGGCGACGATCTTGGCGACCGCGATGCCGGCGTTGGCCGCCAGCGCGACGACGACCGTCAGCGAGCTCTCGCCGCCCTCGCGCTCGGCCGGCTGCTGCCCCGGGGGCGGATCGGGGCGCCGCTGCACGGCCTGCTCGCTCACGGCCAGGACGCTACGGCCCCATAGGGTTGCCCGCATGGCCACGAGCGAGCAGTCCGTCGACCCCCAGCGCCTCGCCGAGCTGCGGGCCGCCGTCGAGCGCGAGCTGCCGGGGGTGCGCGCCGACCTCGAGCGGCTGGTGCGCATCCCGAGCGTCTCGGCGCAGGCCTTCGACCAGGCGCACGTCGACGCCAGCGCCGAGGCCGTCGCCGACCTGCTGCGCCAGGCCGGGCTCGACGTCGAGATCGTCCGCGAGGGCGGCGCACCCGCGGTCATCGGGCACCTCGCCGGACCGGAGGGCGCGCCCACGGTGCTGCTCTACGCCCACCACGACGTGCAGCCGCCCGGCGACGACGCCGACTGGACCAGCCCGCCGTTCGAGCCGGCCGAGCGCGACGGCCGCCTCTACGGCCGCGGCGCCGCCGACGACAAGGCCGGCGTCATGGCGCACCTGGCGGCGCTGCGGGCCCACGACGGGCGGCCGCCGGTCGGCGTCACCGTCTTCGTCGAGGGCGAGGAGGAGGACGGCTCGCCCTCGCTCGGCGGCATCCTGCGCGCGCACCGCGACCGGCTCACCGCCGACGTCCTCGTGCTGGCCGACTCGATGAACTGGAAGATCGGCACGCCGGCGCTCACCACCACGCTGCGCGGCCTCGTCGAGGCGTACGTCGACGTGCGCACCCTCGACCACGCCGTCCACTCGGGCATGTACGGCGGCGCCGCCCTCGACGCGACGACCGCGATGATCCGGCTGCTCGGCACGCTGCACGACGAGCGCGGCGAGGTCGCGGTGGCGGGTCTGCACTCCGGCACCGCCGCCGACCTGCCGTACGACGAGGCCGAGCTGCGGGCGGACGCCGGGGTGCTCGACGGCGTCGAGCTGATCGGCACCGGCTCGCTGCTCGACCGGCTCTGGACCAGGCCCGCGCTGACCGTCGTCGGCATCGACGTGCCCTCCAGCGCCCGCGCCTCGAACACCCTGCAGCCGACCAGCCGGGCGAAGGTGTCGCTGCGCATCGCCCCCGGGCAGCCGGCCGCAGAGGCGTTCACCGCGCTGCGCGAGCACCTGCTGGCGAACGTGCCGTGGGGCGCGCAGGTCGAGGTGACCCAGAAGGAGCTCGGCGAGGCGTTCGCCGCCGACGTCGACGGCCCCGCCTACGACGCCGCGCGCGCCGCCTTCGCCGACGCCTGGGGCACCGCCCCGGTCGACATGGGCATCGGCGGGTCGATCCCGTTCATCGCCGAGTTCGCCGAGATCTTCCCGGACGCCGCGATCCTGGTCACCGGCGTCGAGGACCCCGACACCCGCGCGCACGGGGCCGACGAGAGCCTGCACCTGGGCGAGTTCGCCACCGTCTGCCTCGCCGAGGCGCTGCTGCTCGAGCGCCTCGGCGGTCTGCGCTAGTCCTTCGAGGTCACGCCGGGCAGCGCGAGCATCTGGTCGAGCGCCACCCGGGCCCAGTGCGCGACGTCGGCGTCGACCTGCACGCGGTTGACGACGCGCCCGGCGGCCAGCGACTCGAGCGACCACACCAGGTGCGGCAGGTCGATGCGGTTCATCGTCGAGCAGAAGCAGACCGACTTCTCCAGGAAGACGACCTGCTTGTCGGGGTGCTGCCGCGCCAGCCGGCGCACCAGGTTCAGCTCGGTGCCGAGCGCCCACGACGACCCGGCCGGCGCCGCCTCGAGCACCTTGATGATGCGCTCGGTCGAGCCCACCTCGTCGGCGGCCTGCACGACCTCGTGCCGGCACTCGGGGTGCACCATCACCTGCACGCCCGGCACCCGCGAGCGGACGTCGGCGACGGCGTCCAGCGTGAACCGGCCGTGCACGCTGCAGTGCCCCCGCCAGAGGATCACCCGGGCGTCGGCCAGCTGCTGGCGGGTCAGGCCGCCCAGCGGCTTGTGCGGGTCGTAGAGCACGCAGTCGTCGAGCGACAGGCCGAGGTCGCGCACCGCGGTGTTGCGGCCCAGGTGCTGGTCGGGCAGGAACAGCACCTTCGCGCGGCCGGCCGGGCGCTGCGCGAACGCCCACTCCAGCGCCACCTTCGCGTTCGAGGAGGTGCAGATCGTGCCGCCGTGCCGGCCGGTGAACGCCTTGATCGCGGCGGTCGAGTTCATGTACGACACCGGCACGACGTCGTCCGCCACGCCGGCGTCGACCAGGTCGTCCCACGCGTCCTCGACCTGGCTGATCGCCGCCATGTCGGCCATCGAGCAGCCGGCCGCCAGGTCGGGCAGCACGACCTGCTGGTGGTCACCGGTCAGCACGTCGGCGCTCTCGGCCATGAAGTGCACGCCGCAGAACACGACGTACGGCGCCTCGGGCCGCGCTGCCGCCTGCTGGGCCAGCCGGAACGAGTCGCCGGTCACGTCGGTGAACTCGATGACCTCGTCGCGCTGGTAGTGGTGACCCAGCACGAACACGCTGTCGCCCAGCGCCGCCTTCGCCGCGCGGGCCCGCTCGACCAGCCCCGGGTCGGACGGCGCGGGCAGGTCGCCCGGGCACTCGACCCCCCGCTCGCTGGCCAGGTCGCGACCGCGGCCGAGCAGCAGCAGCGCCGCGGGGGTGGGGGCGGGCTCCGCGAACTCACGGGCCGGGGATGCAGCAGGCGCCTGGGCGCTCGTCGTCATCCGCTCAGTGTCGCACCGGCCCCGCGCGCGTCGGCGACGGTGTGGTGCGACCCACACCCGGGCGGGTCGACGCCCCCTGCCAGACTGCGGCCGTGCGCGTGCTCATCGCCCCCGACGCCTTCGCCGGCACCCTCACCGCCGTGCAGGCCGCGGCGGCCATGCGCGAGGGCTGGCTCGACAGGGTGCCGACGGACGTCGTGACGACCTGCCCGCTGTCGGCCGGCGGCCCCGGCTTCGTCGACGTCCTGCTCGCGGCGCACGGCGGCGACCTCGTGCCGGTCACCGTGTCGGGGCCGCACGGCGGGCAGGTGCCGGCCACGCTGCTGCTCGACGGCGACGGCACCGCGTACGTCGAGGCCGCACAGGCCTGCGGCCGCCAGCTCACCGATCAGCCCACCACCGCCTCGAGCGCCGGCGTGGGGGAGCTGCTGCGCGCCGCCGTGACCGCCGGCGCGCGTCGCGTCGTCGTCGCCACGGGCGGCCTCGGCAGCCACGACGGCGGGGCC
>NZ_BAAHBM010000050.1:0-24402 GCF_054776675.1 Angustibacter aerolatus | reverse complement strand
CCGGGCCGGCGTCGACGCGCTCGGCCCGGTGCAGGGCGGCCGGCTGGTGGCGGTGCTGCGCCCGCTCGAGCAGCCGGTGCGGACGGCGTCCGCGCTCGGTGCGTGCTTCGGCGACGGACCCGTGGTGGTCGGCCCGACGGTGCCGCAGCTGTTCGCCGCGGGTCGTTCGGCGCGCGCGGCGCTGTCGGGGCTGGTGGCGGTGCGCGCCTGGCCCGAGGCGCCGCGGCCGGTGCTGGCCGACGACCTGCTCCCCGAGCGCGTGCTGGCCGGCGACACCCCCGCGCGGCGCCAGCTGGTCGACACGGTGCACCGCCCGCTCGAGGCCAGCGGTGCGCTGCTGGAGACGGTGGCGACGTACCTGTCGTGCGGCGGTGCGCTCGAGGCGACCGCGCGCGCGCTGTTCGTGCACCCCAACACGGTGCGCTACCGGCTGCGCCGCGCCGGCGAGGTGTGCGGGTACGACGTCACCGACCCCCGCGACGCGTACGTCGTCCGGGTGGCGCTGGCGCTCGGCCGGCTGTCGGGGGCGCCCCGGCGGGCGCTGCCGGTGCGGGCCGACGGCGAGGCCGCGAGCGGCGCGGCCGTCGTCCCGACCCAGTTGTAGGAACCCGACAAAGCGCGGCGGCCAGGTGTGTCCGCGTCGGCACCGTGGCCGAGCGGCCGGAGCGGCGAGGGTTGTGGGGTGCTCGTCATCGCCTGCCCCGGCCAGGGGTCCCAGACGCCCGGCTTCCTGCGGCCGTGGCTGGAGCTGCCCGGTTTCGAGGACCGGCTGCGCTGGCTGTCGGCCGTCGCCGACGTCGACCTGGTGCAGCACGGCACCGAGTCGGACGCCGAGACGATCCGCGACACCGCGATCGCCCAGCCGCTCATCGTGGGCACCGGGCTGGTCTCGCTGCTCGCCCTCTTCCCGCACCCGGCCGAGGCGTTCCGCCAGATCGGCGGCGGCGCGGGACACAGCGTCGGCGAGATCACCGCGGCCGCCGGCGCCGGCGTGCTGTCGGCCGAGCAGGCCATGGTCTTCGTCCGCGAGCGCGGCAAGGGCATGGCCGCCGCGAGCGCGGTGACGCCCACCGGCATGAGCGCCGTGGTCGGTGGCGACGCCGACGAGGTGACCGCGGCGATCGCGGGCCACGGGCTGGTCGCGGCGAACGTGAACGGCGCCGGTCAGGTCGTGGCGGCCGGCACGCTCGAGCAGCTCGCCGCGCTGCGCGACGACGCCCCCGCGAAGGCGCGGGTGATCCCGCTGCAGGTGGCCGGTGCGTTCCACACCGCGCACATGGAGCCCGCCGTGCAGGGGCTGGCGCGCTACGCCCGCGCCATGACCACGCACGACGCCCGCAGCCGGCTGATCAGCAACCGCGACGGCACGGTGGTGCACGACGGCCGCGTGGTGCTGCGCCGCCTCGTCGACCAGGTGAGCAGCCCGGTGCGCTGGGACCTGTGCATGGAGACCATGCGCGACCTCGGGGTCACCGGCGTCATCGAGATCCCGCCGGCCGGCACCCTCACGAACCTGGTCAAGCGCGCGCTGCCCGGCGTCGAGACGCTGGCGCTGAAGACCCCCGACGACCTCGAGGCCGCCCGCGACCTCATCGCCCGGCACGGCCAGACCGGCGGCGCGCTGTCGCAGAGCCCGACGTGGCGGCTGGTCGTCGCGCCCGCCAAGGGCACCGTGCACGTCACCGACCGCGAGGCCGGCGCGCAGGTCGGCAGCGGCGAGACCGTCGCCACCGTCGCCACGCTGCGCGACTCCTACGACGTGGTCGCCCCGCACGGCGGGCGCGTCGTCGAGTGGCTCGTCGAGGACGGCGACCCGGTCGCGCCCGGCCAGCCCATCGTCCGACTGCACCCCGAGGAGGTCCCCGCGTGAGCGAGCAGAGGGCAGGCATCACCCCGCCGAGCGGGGCGCGGTTCGCGCGCATCCTGGGCGTCGGCGGCTACCGACCCGAGCGGGTCGTGCCGAACAGCGAGCTGGTCGAGCGCATCGACTCCAGCGACGAGTGGATCCGCGAGCGCACCGGCATCGTGTCGCGGCGCTGGGCGCGCGAGGACGAGAGCGTCGTCGACATGGCCGAGGCGGCCAGCCGCAAGGCGCTCGAGGCGGCCGGCCTCGACGCCTCGCGGATCGGCGCGGTGCTGGTCGCGACGGTCACCCACCCGTTCCAGACGCCGACCGCCGCCGCGCTGCTGACGCACCGCCTCGGTGCCACCCCGGCCGCCGCGATGGACGTCGCCGCGGCGTGCGCCGGCTTCTGCCACGCGCTGGCGCTGGCGGGCGACATGGTGACCGGCGGCAGCGCCGAGCACGTGCTCGTCGTCGGCGTCGACAAGCTGTCGGACTTCACCGACCCCGACGACCGCGGCACCGCGTTCATCTTCGGCGACGGCGCCGGCGCCGTGGTGGTCGGCCCGTCCGACACCCCCGGCATCGGCCCGACGGTCTGGGGCTCGGACGGCGAGCAGTGGGACACCATCCGCCAGCGCAGCAGCTGGCTCGACGACCCGACGTCGCCGGACTTCTCGTCGGCGTTCTCGATGAAGGGCCAGGCGGTGTTCCGCTGGGCGGTCTGGCAGATGGCGCCGGTCGCGCAGCAGGCGCTGGAGAAGGCCGGGGTCAGCGCCGACGACCTCGACGCGTTCATCCCGCACCAGGCCAACATGCGGATCGTCGACTCGCTGTGCAAGACCCTCAAGCTGCCCGCGCACGTGCCCGTCGCGCGCGACATCGCCGAGACCGGCAACACGTCGTCGGCGTCCATCCCGCTCGCGATGGAGCGGATGCTCCGCGAGGGTGAGGCACCGCACGGCGGGCTGGCGCTGCTCATCGGCTTCGGCGCCGGCCTGGCGTACGCCGCCCAGGTCGTCCAGCTGCCCTAGCCCGCCGCCACCACAGGAACCCCCGCGCCCGGCGGGTCCAGGTCCGGGCGAGCACGACACCAACCACCCGAGGAGTGCCACGCATGGCCAACAGCGAGCAGGAGATCCTCGCGGGTCTCGCCGAGATCGTGAACGAGGAGACCGGCCTGCCGGTCGAGTCGGTCGAGCCCGCCAAGAGCTTCACCGACGACCTCGACATCGACTCGCTGTCGATGATGACGATCGTCGTGAACGCCGAGGAGAAGTTCGGCGTCCGCATCCCCGACGACGACGTGAAGAACCTGACCACCGTGCAGGACGCCGTCGCCTACATCGCGCAGGCGCAGGGCTGACACCCCCTCGCGGCCCCGGGGCGCGCGCCGGTCACCGGCTCGCGCCCCGGGCGCCGCGGCGCACCACCCAGCTCGCTGCGGGCGACCCCCGCAGGCACCGTCCCAGAGAGGCTGACCCGCAGTGGCACCCACCAAGCGCATCGTCGTCACCGGACTCGGCGCGACGACCCCCATCGGCGGGGACGTACCCAGCACGTGGCAGGCCGCGCTCGACGGCGTGTCCGGCGGCCGCACGCTGACCCAGGACTGGGTCGCGCAGCACGAGCTGCCGGTCACCTTCGGCGCCCCCGCGCTGGTCCCCGCAGCCGACGTCCTGCCGAAGGTCGAGATCCGCCGTCAGGACCCGTCCGCGCAGTTCGCGCTGATCGCCGCTCGCGAGGCCTGGGCCGACGCCGGCACCCCCGACACCCCGCCCGAGCGGCTCGGCGTCGTGCTGGCCACCGGCATCGGCGGCATCTGGACCCTGCTCGACCAGTGGGACAACCTGCGCGAGAAGGGCCCGCGCCGGGTCTTCCCGCTGACCGTGCCCATGCTCATGCCCAACAGCTCGGCCGCCGCGATCAGCATCGAGCTCGGCGCGCGGGCCGGCACCCACACCCCGGTCAGCGCCTGCGCGTCCGGTGCCGAGGCGATCGCCTACGCGGCGCAGATGATCCGCGACGGTCGCGCCGACGTCGTGGTGGCCGGCGGCACCGAGGCCGCGATCCACCCGGTCTGCCTCGCCGCGTTCGCCGCCATGCAGGCGCTGTCGACGCGCAACGACGACCCGGCCGCGGCCAGCCGTCCCTACGACGCGAACCGCGACGGCTTCGTGCTCGGCGAGGGCGCCGGCGTCGTGGTGCTCGAGTCGGAGGAGCACGCCCGCGCCCGCGGCGCGAAGATCTACGCCGAGGTCGCCGGCGCCGGCATGTCGAACGACGCGTACCACATCGCGGCCCCCGACCCGGTGGGCGCCGGCGCCGCCAGGGCGATGCGCGCGGCCCTGGCCGAGGCCGACGCCTCCGTCGACGACGTCGTGCACGTCAACGCCCACTCCACGTCGACGCCGGTCGGTGACGTCGCCGAGGCCAGCTCGATCCACGCCGCGCTCGGCGAGGCCGCCGCGCAGCGGGCCGTGGTGTCGGCGACCAAGTCGATGACCGGCCACATGCTCGGCGCGGCCGGTGCGGTCGAGGCGATCTTCACCGTGCTCGCGGTGCAGCACCGGCTCGCCCCGCCGACCATCAACGTCGACCAGCTCGACCCCGAGATCCACCTCGACGTCGCGATCGACAAGCCGCGCGATCTGCCGCCGGGCGACGTGCTGGCCCTGAACAACTCCTTCGGCTTCGGCGGCGCGAACGTCGCGCTGGCGATCCGGAGCATCTGATGACGACGACCAGCGCCCCTGCGGCCGCCGGCTCGACCGGCGCGACCGGCTCGGACGACGCGCCGCAGCTCGACCCGCGCGACCCGGGCCTGCGGCTGGCGACGTTCTTCGACGACGGCTCGGTCGAGCTGCTCACCGAGCGCGACGACAGCGGCATGCTCGCCGGGCGGGGCACCGTCGACGGCACGCCGGCCGTGGCCTTCGTCAGCGACGCCACCATCCAGGGCGGCGCGATGGGCGAGGCCGGCTGCAAGGCGATCCTCGTCGCGTACGAGCGCGCGCTGGCCGACGGCGTCCCCGTGGTGGGCCTGTGGCACAGCGGCGGCGCCCGGCTGCGCGAGGGCGTGGTGTCCCTGCACGCCGTCGGCGAGGTGTTCGCGATCATGACCCGCGCGTCGGGGAAGATCCCGCAGATCTCCGTGGTCATCGGCGCGGCGGCGGGCGGCGCGGCCTACGGCCCGGCGCTGACCGACGTCGTCGTGCTCGGCCCCGACGGCCGCATCTTCGTCACCGGGCCGGACGTCGTCCGCTCGGTCACCGGCGAGAGCGTCGACGCGCTGCGCCTGGGCGGCCCCGAGCCGCACGGCCGGCGCTCCGGCGTCGTCCACGTCGTCACCGAGACCACCGAGGAGGCCTTCGCCCGCGGCCGCCTGCTCGTGCAGCTGCTCGGGGCGCAGGGCGAGCTCGACACCGACGCGGTCGCCGACCGGCCGCTCGACGAGCTGCTGCCGGAGAACCGCAAGCGCGCCTACGACGTGCACCCGCTGGTGGCGAACCTGCTCGACGAGCCCGAGACCACGCTCGAGCTGCACCCTCGCTGGGCGCCGAACATCACCACGACCCTCGGCCGGCTCGGCGGGCGCACCGTCGGCGTCATCGCCAACAACCCGCTGCGCCTCGGCGGCTGCCTCGACTCCTCCTCCGCCGAGAAGGCCGCGCGGTTCGTGCGGATGTGCGACGCGTTCGGCGTCCCGCTCGTCGTCGTGGTCGACGTGCCCGGCTACCTGCCCGGCGTCGGTCAGGAGTGGGACGGCGTGGTGCGCCGCGGCGCCAAGCTGCTGCACGCGTTCGGCGAGGCCGTGGTGCCCCGCGTCACGCTGGTGACCCGCAAGGCGTACGGCGGCGCGTACATCGCGATGAACTCCCGCTCGCTGGGCGCGACCCGGGTGCTGGCCTGGCCGACCGCCGAGCTCGCCGTCATGGGCGCGGTCGCCGCGGTGCGCATCCTGCACCGGCGCCGGCTGGCCGAGGTGCCCGACGACGCGCGCGCCGACGTCGAGAACGAGCTGGCCGCCGAGCACGCGGTGCTCGCCGGCGGGCTCCCCCGCGCGGTCGAGATCGGCGTCGTCGACGAGGTCGTCGAGCCGGCGGTCACCCGCACCGCGATCGCCGCCGCCATCGCGGCGGCACCCGCCCGGCGCGGGCAGCACGGCAACATCCCCCTCTGAGCCCGCAGCCGCTTCCCGGCGTCCGACCCGCTTCGTGCAAAGGGTTGGACGCCGGGCGCGGCACGGGTCTAGGCTGATCCGGAACGAAACCGTTTCGTTTCATCCAGGTGTCCCGAGGGGGTCCGACAGGTGTCCACCGTCACCGAGCGCCACGCCCCCGGGTCGGGCCGGCAGGCGACGTCCCGCCCCCGCATCACGGGTGAGCGCGAGGCCGAGATCCTCGACGCCGCGCTGCTGCTGCTGCGCGAGGTGGGGTACGACCGGCTGACGATGGACGCCCTCGCCGCGTCGGCGCACGTCAGCAAGGCCTCGCTGTACCGGCGGTGGGCCAACAAGGGCGACCTGGTGATCGACGTCGTGGTGCGGGCCGACCACTGCGCCCCGCTCACCGTGCCCGACACCGGCACCCTGCGCGGTGACCTGCTCGCCATGGCGTGCGACAAGGGCGGGCTCGGCGACGAGGTGCCCGTCGACCTGCTGGCCAGCCTCATCACCGCCATGCACCTCGACCCCGACCTGGCCGCCGCCTTCGAGCGCTCGTTCATGGCGCCGCGCGTCGCGGTGAACCGCCTGCTGTTCGACCGCGCCCTGGCGCGCGGCGAGATCCGCGACGACGTCGACCTCGACCTCGTCCTCGACGTGCTGCCCGGCGTGGTGCTGCACCGTCTGTTCCTGCGCCGCGAGGCGCCCACCCCAGAGCTCATGATGAAGGTCGTGGACACCGTCGTCCTGCCGGCCGTGCTCGCCAAGTAACCAGCCGCTCGACGTACGGAGATCCCAGCATGTCCTCCACCGACCTCACCAAGGCCGATCCGCCCGACGAGGCAGCCGCCTCGGCCCCGTCGTCCGACGGCGGCCACCGCCACCTCGGCATCGCCCTGGCGCTGATCAGCGCCGCCCAGCTCATGGTGGTGCTCGACGGCACGATCGTGAACATCGCGCTGCCGCACATCCAGACCGACCTCGACTTCAGCCCCGCCAACCTGTCGTGGGTCGTCAACGCCTACACGCTGGCCTTCGGCGGTCTGCTGCTGCTCGGCGGCCGCGCCGGCGACCTGCTCGGACGCCGCAAGGTCTTCATGGCCGGCGTCGGCCTCTTCGCGCTCGCCTCGCTGGCCGGCGGCATCGCCCAGACCAGCGGCCAGATGCTCGCCGCCCGCATCGTGCAGGGCGTCGGCGCCGCGATCGCCTCCCCCACCGCGCTGTCGCTCATCACCACCACGTTCCCGGCCGGGCGCGAGCGCAACCGCGCGTTCGGCGTCTACGCGGCCATGTCCGGCGCCGGCGCCGCGATCGGCCTCATCCTCGGCGGCGTGCTCACCGAGGTCGACTGGCGCCTGACGTTCTTCATCAACGTGCCGATCGGCGCGCTCGTGCTCTTCATGGCACCGCGCTTCCTCGGCGAGTCCGACCGCGAGACCGGCAGCTTCGACCTGCCCGGTGCGGTCACCGCCACCGGCGGCCTCGTCGCCCTGGTCTACGGCCTCACCCACGCCGCCTCGCAGAAGTTCGCCGGCGCGGACGACGCGTGGACCAACGCGCAGACCCTCGGCTTCATCGGGGCCGGCGTCGTGCTGCTGGTGGCGTTCCTCGTCATCGAGTCGCGCTCGAAGCACGCGCTCATGCCGTTCCGCATCCTGGCCCACCGCACCCGCGGCGTGAGCTTCTTCGTGATGCTGCTCGTCGGCGCCGCGATGTTCGCGATGTTCTACTTCCTCGGCCTCTACATCCAGCAGATCCTCGGCTACAGCTCGCTGAAGGCCGGCTTCGCGTTCCTGCCGTTCAGCTTCGGCATCGTCGCAGCCGCCCAGGTCGCCGGCGCCCTCGTGGCCCGCGTCGACCCGCGCTGGATCTCCGGCACCGGCGGCGTCCTCGCCGCGATCGGCATGTTCGGCTTCTCGCGTCTCACCGTCGAGTCCTCGTACGCCGGGCACCTGCTGCCGTTCATCGTCGTGCTGTCGTTCGGCCTCGGCCTGGTCTTCGTGCCGATGACCCTCACCGCCGTGCACGGCGTCGCCCGCGAGGACTCCGGCGTCGGCTCCGCGGTGCTCAACACCGTGCAGCAGATCGGCGGCACCATCGGCCTGGCGACGCTCAGCACGGTCGCCGTCACCGCCGCCACCAGCCGGGCCACCGAGCTCGCCACCAAGGGCGGCGCCCCCAGCAAGGAGCAGCTCGCCGCCATGGCGCAGACCTACGGCTACACCAGGGCGTTCCTGGTCGCCGCGGCCATGGTGCTCGTCGGCGGCCTGATCGTCTTCATCGGCCTCGACGTCAAGCACGCCGAGCTGCAGACGGACGAGGCGGCCCCGGCCCACGTGGGCTGACGCAGCCACACGGCAGAGAGGGCCCGCACCACGTCGGTGCGGGCCCTCTCTGCTGTCCTGGCTGCGATCCGCGCCTCGCTGACCCGCCGTCTTCGTAGCTGCGAGACCAACGGAACGACGTGTCGGCCTCGCAGCTCCTCCAGACGGCGGACGCTCGGCTGGGTCTCAGCCGACGCGGTGCAGCCAGCGCACGGGGGCGCCGTCACCGGCATAGCGGAACGGCTCGAGCTCGTCGTCCCAGGCCCGGCCGAGCACGCGGTCGAGCTCGGCGGTGAGCAGCGCGGCGTCGCCGTTCGCGGCGGCGACGGCGGCGCGCACGCGGTCCTCGCCCACCAGCACGTCGCCGTGCAGGCCGACCACCGCGTGGTGCACGCCGAGGTCCGGGGTGTGGCTCCAGCGGGCGCCGTCGGCGCGCGCGGACGGCTCCTCGGTGACCTCGTAGCGCAGCCGCGCCCAGCCGCGCAGCGCCGACACCAGGCGGGCGCCCGTGCCGGGTTCGCCCTGCCACGACAGCTCGGTGCGCCAGGCGGCGGCCTCCGCGGGCTGCGCCGTCCAGTCGAGGCGCACGCGCACGCCGAGGACCGCGCCGACCGCCCACTCGACGTGAGGGCACAGCGCGGAGGGCGCGGAGTGCACGAACACCACACCGCGCGTCGTCGCGGGCACTGCAGACATCGCCGACCTCCTGGCTCCGAGGGACGTCTTCCCCAACGGCCTCGGCAGGTGCCAGCAGCCACAGTGTGCCCTATCCACCCCACCCGCACCAGCAGATCGGCAGACGGGTGGTGTGCGGGCACCGTGCTCAAGCGGCCCGGGTCCGTGCCGATCACGAAGGCAGCGGGCGAGCCGGGTCCCGCGCGACGAGTCGGGGAGCGGGACGTGGAGAGCAGCGAGCTGTTGATGGCCGAGGCGTACGACGAGGGCGTCGTCTCCGAGGTGATCCGCCCGGCCGCGATCGTGCCCGAGGAGGCCGCGCGCGCCGTCCTGGTCGAGCTGGCCCTGCGCGACGTGCAGAACGGTGGCGTCTGGCAGTCGGAGCCGCAGCTGTGGAGCCTGTACGACCGGCCCTGGCACGGTTACGACAACCCGGCCGGCGCCGAGCTCATCGGCACCATCCAGGTCGCCTACGGCACGCCCACCAAGTACGAGATCACCATCTACCGCGTCACCGTCACCCGGTTCGGCGTCGACAACGGCTGGACCGTCACCTCGCTGACCGACGCCGCGCTCGAGTACGGCGAGCTCACCCTCGACGCCTGCCCCCGCGCCACCCTCAGCGCCCCCCCGCGCCCCTTCCGCTTCTAGCCCCGCCCCCTGCTCGGACGCTGCCGAGATGCGAGTAGCGGTTCACGTCCATACCCGGACGTGAACCGCTACTCGCATCTCGGCGGGGAGGGTCAGGCGTAGGTGGCCTGGTCGACGACGCTGCGCAGCACCAGGTCGACGGCGGTCAGCGCGGTGCGCCGCTGCGCCGGGTCGTCGGACGCCGACGCGACCTGCCCGAGCAGGTCGACCAGCTGCTTGCAGCGCCGCACGAAGTCGCCGGCCGCGAGGTCGGTGTCGCGCAGCACGCTGTCGAGCGACTGCCCGCGGGCCCACCGCTGCACCGCCCAGGCGATGCCGGCGTCCGGCTCGCGCAGCGTGCTGAGGTCGTGGTCGCCCTCGATGCCGCGCAGCCTGCCCCACGTCGTGAAGGTGCCGCGCAGCGCGTCGCCCACCGCGCCCTGCGGCAGCCGGCCGGCGGGCGGGCCGTTCTCGCGGCGCGGCTCGTGCACCAGCGACGACAGCACCGCCGCCAGGCCCGGGGCGTCGAGCTGCGCCCAGACGCCGGTGCGCAGGCACTCGGCCACCAGCAGGTCGAGCTCGCTCGACAGCCGCCGCAGCCGGGCGCCGTCGCGGGTCACCCGCAGGTCGCGGCCCGAGTCGTCGCCGGCCCGGTCGTCGCCGTCGCGCGGCACCAGGTAGCCGAGCTCGAGCAGCACGTCGCAGACCTTGTCGAACAGCCGGGCGACCGACGACGTGCGACCCTCGATGCGCTTGCTGAGCTTGGCGTGCTCGGCCTGCAGCCGGGTCAGCCGCTCGCCCCAGCGGGCGTGGTCCTCGCGGTCGGGGCACTGGTGGCAGGGGTGCTCGCGCATCCGACGCCGCAGCTCGACCAGCCGCTGGTCCTCGCCGGCCGCGCTCCCGCCGCGCCGGCCGCCGCCGCGCTTGCCGGTCTGCTCCTCGCGGGGCAGCACCTGACGCAGCGACGAGGCCAGGTCGCGGCGCGACTGCGGGTTGCGCGGGCGGAAGTCCTTCGGCACCCGCAGCCGGGTGACGGTCTCGACCGGTGACGTGACCTCGGCGAGCGTCAGCCGCTTCAGCTGCCGGTCGACGGTCAGCACGGTCGGCCGCGGCCCCTCCAGCCCGGGGGCGCCGTCCGCCTCGACGACCACCGCGTACCCGGCCCGGCGTCCGCCCGGCACCAGCACGACGTCACCTGGGCGCAGCGCCTCGAGGCTGGCCACCACCTCGGCCCGGCGCCCGCGCTGGCGAGCGCGCGACAGCTCGGCCTCGCGCTCGCTGATCGCCCGACGCAGCGCGGCGTACTCGGTGAAGTCGCCCTTGTCGCAGGTCATCGCCTCGACGTAGCCGGCCATGGCCTGCTCGTGCTGGCGCAGCTGCGTGGCGAGCCCGACCACCGAGCGGTCGGCCTGGAACTGCGCGAACGACGTCTCGAGCACCTCGCGGGCCCGGTCGCGGCCGACCTGCGCCACCAGGTTGACCGCCATGTTGTACGTCGGGCGGAAGCTGGAGCGCAGCGGGTAGGTGCGGGTCGAGGCGAGCCCGGCCAGCGCGCGCGGGTCGAGCCCGTCGTGCCAGACGACGACCGCGTGCCCCTCGACGTCGATGCCGCGTCGCCCGGCCCGGCCGGTCAGCTGCGTGTACTCCCCCGGCGTGACGTCGACGTGCGCCTCGCCGTTCCACTTGACCAGCTTCTCCAGCACCACCGAGCGGGCCGGGACGTTGATGCCCAGCGCGAGCGTCTCGGTCGCGAACACGCACCGCACCAGCCCGCGGACGACGAGCAGCTCGACGACCTCCTTGAAGCTCGGCAGCAGCCCGGCGTGGTGGGCGGCGATCCCCCGCTCGAGCCCGTCGAGCCACTCCCAGTAGCCGAGCACGTCGAGGTCCTCGGCCGGCACCTGCCTGGTGCGCTCCTCGACGAGCCGGCGCACCTCGACGGCCTCGTCCTCGGTGGTCAGCGTGATGCCGGCGTCGAGGCACTGCCGCACCGCGGCGTCGCAGCCGGCGCGGCTGAACACGAACGTGATGGCCGGGAGCAGGCCGGCCCGGTCGAGCTGCTCGACCACCGAGGGGCGGTCGGCCGAGAACGACGGACGCCGGTCGGGCCGGGCGCGGTAGCCGTCGCGCCCGCGTCGCGAGCCGACGTGCCGGGCGGTGCGGGCGTCCTGCCGCGCCTTGTCGACCAGCTCGGGGTTCACCACCGCCTCGCCGGCGTCGGCGCCGTCGCCCTCGACGAACAGGTCGTGCATCCGGCGTCCGACGAGCACGTGCTGGTACAGCGGCACCGGCCGGTGCTCCTCGACGACCACCTCGGTGTCGCCGCGCACCGTGTCGAGCCACGCGCCGAACTCCTCGGCGTTGCTGACCGTGGCCGACAGCGAGGCGACCTGCACGTCCTGGGCGAGGTGGATGATGACCTCCTCCCAGACCGCGCCGCGGAACCGGTCGGCCAGGTAGTGCACCTCGTCCATGACCACGAAGCCGAGGCCCCGCAGCGTCGAGGACCCGGCGTACAGCATGTTGCGCAGCACCTCGGTGGTCATCACCACGACCGGCGCCTCGCCGTTCACCGTGACGTCGCCGGTGAGCAGCCCGACCTGCGCGGCGCCGTGCACGGCCACCAGGTCGGCGTACTTCTGGTTCGAGAGCGCCTTGATCGGCGTCGTGTAGAACGCCTTGCGGCCGGACGCGAGCGCGAGGTGCACGGCGAACTCGCCGACGATCGTCTTGCCCGCCCCGGTCGGCGCCGCGACGAGGACGCCTCGGCCGGCCTCCAGGGCGCGGCAGGCCCGCAGCTGGAAGTCGTCGAGCACGAGGTCGAGGCGGTCGCGGAACCGGGCCAGCTCGGTGCCCTCGTCGGACTGCCGGCGGCGGGCGGCGGCGTACCGCTCGGCCGCGGTGGGTGCTGCCATGCGGCGAATCTACGTCAGGCCCCCGGCGGCGCAAGCACCCGGAGCGCGGACGGCACCACCTCGACCTCGACCGGCAGCGGACCGAACCGCTCGCCGTCGGCGTACGCCACCACGCCGGCGGTCTCGAGCCGCACCCGGCGGGCCCGGCGGATGGTCACCGCGGGGTGCGACGTGTGCTCGCCGCGGAACACCTTCGGGAACACCCGCGCCAGCGCCGGCACCGACAGCGGCCCGACCACGAGCACGTCGAGCAGCCCGTCGTCCATGCGGGCGTCCGGGGTGACGCGCATGCCGCCGCCGTAGCTGCGCCCGTTGGCGACGGCCACCAGCATCGCCTCGGTCACCCACGGCTCGCCGTCGAGCTCGAGGCGGTACGGCAGCGGGCGGAACACCGGCAGCTCGCGGGCGATCGCCAGGTTGTAGCGCATCCGCCCGCGCGGCCAGACCCAGCCGTTCGCGCGCTCGTTGACGATGGCGTCGAAGCCGCCGCAGAGCACCCCGGCGTACCAGCGCGGCGTGCGGTGGTCGTCGTCGGTGCGGCGGACGGCGTCGACCTCGCGCACGTGCCCGGCCAGCACGACGTCGGCCGCCTGCTCGGGTCGCGACACCGGCAGCCCGAGGCTGTCGGCGACGTCGTTGCCGGTGCCGGCCGCGACCACCCCGAGCGGCGTGCCGGTGCCGGCCACCACGTTGACGCCGAGGTTCACCAGGCCGTCGCCGCCGACGACCACCAGCGCGTCGACGTCGTGCACGAGCGAGCGGGCGCGGTCCTCGGCCTCGGCCGGCGTCTGCGACGTCAGGTCGACGACGTCGTGCCCGGCCGCGGCCAGGCGCGCGGTCGCCCGGGCGCCCATCCGCCGCCCAGCACCCCGGCCGGACGTCGGGTTGACCACGACCGCGAACCGTCGGCGCTGCACGGTGGAGAGACTAGAGGGGGCTCGCCTCGTCGTCGGGCAGGGCGTCGTAGTCGGGCTCGTCGCTGTCGGCGGCGCGCCGGCGGTCGAGCAGCAGGCAGACGCCGACCGCCACCGCGAAGAGCAGGCACATCGACCCCGCCAGCAGCAGCATCGAGGTGACCTCGGGCGTCGGCGTGGCGACGGCCGAGAACAGGAAGCAGGAGAACACCAGGATGCGCCACTGCTTCAGCACGTTGCGGCCGCTCAGCAGGTGCGCGAGGTTCAGCCCGACCAGCACCACCGGGATGACGAAGGCGATGCCGAACGCCAGCACGATCCGGGTGACGAACGAGAAGTAGACGTTCGCGGTGATGAAGTTCGTGCCACCGGCCGGCACGAACGAGTTCAGGAACTCCAGCGCCTTCGGCAGCACGAACCAGGCCAGCGTGCAGCCGCCGAGGAACAGCGGCAGCGCCGCCGCGACGAAGCCGACGGAGTACCGCTTCTCCTTGCGGGTCAGGCCCGGGGTGATGAACGCCCAGAACTGCCACAGCCAGACCGGCGAGGCGAGGAAGACGCCGATCAGCCCGGCGACCGCGAGCCGCTGGTTGAACGCGCCGAAGGGGTCGGCGTAGTTGATCGAGACCCGGCTGCCGTTGGCCGCCGCGCTGTCGGTGATCGGCTTCAGCAGCAGCGCGTAGAACCGCTCCGAGAGGAACCAGCCGACGATCGCGCCGACGACGACGGCGAGCGCGCTCTTGACGAGCCGGTTGCGCAGCTCGCGCAGGTGCTCGCGGAGCGCCATGCGCGCCTCGGGGTCACGGCGCGAGCGGCGGCCCGGACGCCGGGAGGCCCGGGGCACGCTCGACTCGCTGGTCGTCATGACGCGGCTGCGGTGCGGCAGGTCAGGCGCGGGTGTCGCGCGGCTCGGTGCCCGAGCCGGTGGTCGTGCCGTGCGGTGCGCGCTCGTCGACGATGCGGCCCTCGACCGGCGTGGTGCGGGTCGGCGGCTGCGCGGTGGACGTCGAGGTGCGCACGTCCGCGTCCGGCACGTCGTCGTCGTCCTTCATCTGCTTGACCTCGGACTTGAAGATCCGCAGCGACCGGCCCAGACCGCGAGCCGCGTCGGGCAGCCGCTTGCCGCCGAACAGGATCGCGACGAGCACCAGCAGCACCACGATGAACAGGGGGTGCTCGAACAGGTTGCGCATGGGCCCGGCCTCCGGTGTCGACGTCCGCGTCAGTCTACGCGCCGTGCCGAGCGGCGCCCGGACCGACGAGCCCGGGGGCGGTGGTGCCCGCCGGGTCGAGCAGCACGGGTGGTTCGGGGCGGTAGGCCTCGTGGACTGGTTCGAGTGCGGTGGCGACCTTCTCGCCGGACCGACCGAGCTCGCGACCGAGCTCGATGACCTGCTTGATCAGGCGCCATCCGAGCAGCCCGAGGAAGGCCAGCGCACCCAGCGCCAGCACGATCCAGATCAGCACCCACCACACGAGCCGCAGCATAGGCCCCGGGAGGGGCGCCCCGTGCGGGGGCTCAGGCGGGGGCGCCGGGGCGCATCGCGCTGAGCGCGGCGACCGGGGCGTCGATGCTCTGCAGGCGCAGGGCGAAGTCGAGCACGTCGTCGTAGCTGATCGCGGGGCCGGACTTCTCCTCCAGCGCCTCGGCCGGCACGACCCACCGCTCGACGGCGACGCCGCCGGTCTTCAGCAGGCTCTGCACGTCCTTGCCGGCGGGCTTGCGGATCTCGTCGCCGCACTGGTCGCAGCCGAACGCGTAGTACGACCACTCGTTCACCGAGCACACCACGAGCCGCACCTGCGCGGCCGTCAGCTCCACGTCACCGCAAGAGGGGCACGAGGCCTTGATCGTCGCCATCTCCGTCGCCTCCTCGGGGGGCGTGTCCCGGGGGCCTCTGTGCGGCCCACCGGTGTGTTGTGACAGAGGGATCGGCCGGGGGTGGAGAGAACCTGAGCCCCAGGGAGGGGCTATCTGAGAGGTAGTCAGTGCGGGTGCCGTCACACCCGGGCGTACGCGGCCAGCGCCGCCCGTGCGGTGTCGCGGACGTCGTCGACGAGCTCGGGCGGGTCGAGCACCCGGGCGCCGCCGCCGAGGCGCAGCACCAGTCGCCGCAGCCAGGCCAGGTCCGCCGTCCGCATGGTGACGACGAGCACGCCGTCCGCCTGCTCGACCACGTCCTCGACCGGGTGGTAGTCGACCACCCAGCGGGCCTGCGGCTGCAGCTCGACGGTGACCAGCCGGTCGTCCGGCCCGGGCTCGAACAGCCGCTCCCCCAGGTCGCGCGGCCGGACGCCGGACGGCGGGGTGCCGTCGACGTCGAGCACCTGCACGTCGGTGACCCGGTCGAGGCGGAAGGTGCGCACGCCCTCGGCGCGGTGGCACCACCCCTCGAGGTACCAGTGACCGTCGAGCACCAGCAGCCGCATCGGGTCGACGTCGCGCTGCGTGGTCTCGTCGCGGCGCGGCACGAGGTAGCTCAGGTGCAGGCGGCGGTGCCGGCGCAGCGCGTCCTCGACGGCCGTCACGGTCGCGGGGTCGGTCGCGTCGTCGAGCTCGACGCGCACCTGACCGGCCGGTGCGGCGGCGGCACCCGCGGCGGCCTCGAGCTTGGCCAGCGCGCGGTCGACGGCGTCGCGCTCGCCCAGCCCGGGCACGTCGGCCAGGGCGCGCAGCCCGACGATCAGCGCGAGCGCCTCGTCGACGCCGAGCCGCAGCGGGCGGGCGATCGCGTCGGCGTTGCCCAGGTAGACGAAGCCCTCCTCCCACTCGGCCTCGATGAGGTCGTCGGGCATGTGGCCGGGCAGCCCGCACACGAAGAGCAGCTCGAGGTCCTTCACCAGCTGCCGCTCGGGCACGCCGAACTCGCGCGCCGCCTGGGCCACCGGCACGCCCTGGTGCGACAGCAGCCACGGCACCATCGCCAGCAGCCGCGACAGCCGCTCGGTCGCCGACTCGCTCACGCCCGCACCGTCCCGCCGTGCTCGGGGGCGCCGGCAGCCGTCAGCACGGCCTGCAGCCGCCGCACGACCCCGTCGCGCAGCTCGGCCGGCTCGAGCACGACGACGTTCGGCCCGTGCGCCACGAGCTCCTCGGCGAGCATGTCGAGGTCGTCGGTCTCGAGCGACAGCCGCTGCCAGCCGGCGCCGTCCTCGCGCACGTCCGAGGCCCGGCGGCGCACCGCGTGCAGGGTGCCCTCGCGCACCCGCAGCGTGGTGCCGGTGCGCGGACGGTCGGGCACGGTGCCCTCGACCATCGCGTGCGGGTCGTGGTCGGCGGGCACCTCGTACCCCCCGGCCTCCCCGATGACCCGCACCGGCGGCTCGACGCGCGAGAGGCGGAACACGCGGGGCGCGTCGCGGTCGCGGTCGTGGCCGGTGACGTACCAGCGGCCGTGCCAGCTGGTGACCGCCCACGGCTCGAGGTGCCGCTCGGTGCGCTCGCCGCGGCCGCCGGTGCGGTACCCGAACGCCACCGGTGTCCGGTCGCGCACGGCGGCCCACAACGGGTCGAAC
Source organism: Angustibacter aerolatus (assembly GCF_054776675.1). Lineage (NCBI taxonomy): Bacteria > Bacillati > Actinomycetota > Actinomycetes > Kineosporiales > Kineosporiaceae > Angustibacter > Angustibacter aerolatus. The sequence continues at coordinate 7,420 of NZ_BAAHBM010000050.1, read as the reverse complement.
GCGGGCTCGCTGGTGCGGATGCGCGGCTCGAGGCCGATCAGCGAGCCGTCGTCCGGGGGTGCACCGAGCGCGGTGAGCTTGGTGAGCGCGCGCGCGGCCGGACCGGCCAGCGAGGCCTGCTGCCAGACCCGTGACGCCAGGCCGAGCACGGCCAGCTCGTCCGGCTCGAGGCTCACCTCGGGCAGGGCGTAGGCCTCGCGGTCGACGCGGTAGCCGATGTCGTCGTCGAACAGCGGGTCCTCGGCGGTGGTCAGCAGCGGTACCCCGAGGTCGCGCAGCTCGTCCTTGTCGCGCTCGAACATCCGCTCGAACGCCTCGGTCGAGACGTGCTCGGCGTACTGCGGCACCGACTGCCGGATCTGCGCCTTGGTCAGCGGACGCCGGGTGCTGAGCAGGCAGATGACGAGGTTCAGCAGCCGCTCGGTCTTCGCGCTCGACATCCCGCCCCTCCCTGCCTCGGTCGAAGGGGAACTCTACGGCGTCCGACCCCGCTGCCGAGATGCGACTCGTGGTTGCTCCAGCGGGCCCGGGAGCAACCACGAGTCGCATCTCGGCGGGGACCTCGCTGCTGGCTAGGGTCTGCCGGGTGGGCGACGAGCGGCTGGTGCGGTGGCGGGCCGGCACGGTGACGGCGCTGGGCGCCGCCTGGCCCGGTGCCCAGGAGCTCGCGGTGCGGCTCGACGAGGGCCGCGAGGTGCGGGCGCTGGCATACCCCGCGGTGGTCGGGACGCCGCGCGACGGCGACCGCGTGCTGGTGACGGTCGGCGCGCTCGACCGCGGCCTGGGCACCGGCGGGTACGCCCTGGTCGTCGCGCTCCCCGACCGGCTGCCGGCCGACCCGCCCGCGGCCGGCGGCCACCTGGTGAAGGCCCGGTACACGCCGCTGCAGCCGCTCGTGCAGGGCGCCGACGAGCAGGGCTCACCGCACCACGAGGCGCTGCGCGACGCCGACGACCTCGCCGGGCTGCCCGTCGTGGTGGCCGACCTGCACTCGGCGCTCCCCGCGGTGGTCGCCGGGCTGCTCGCCGACCGGCCGGGCACCCGCGTCGCCTACCTGATGACGGACGGCGGGGCGCTCCCGGCCTGGTTCTCGCGCACCGCGGCGACGCTGCGGGAGGCCGGGTGGCTGCGCGGCTGCGTGACGGTCGGGCAGGCCTTCGGTGGCGACGTCGAGGCGGTGACCGTGCACTCGGGGCTGCTCGCCGCGCGCACGGTGCTCGACGCCGAGGTCGTGGTCGTCGCGCAGGGCCCGGGCAACCTCGGCACCGGCACGCGGTGGGGGTTCTCCGGCGTCGCGGCCGGCGAGGCGGTGAACGCCGCAGGCGTGCTTGGCGGCCGCCCCGTGGCGTCGCTGCGGGTGTCGCAGGCCGACGCCCGCGAGCGGCACCTCGGGGTGTCGCACCACAGCCTCACGGCGTACGGGCGGGTGGCGCTGCTGCCGGCCGACGTGCCGGTGCCGCTGCTGCCGGGCGAGCTGGGCGCGCGGGTCACCGAGCAGGCCGCCGCGCTCGGGGCACCGCACGGGCGGCACCGGCTGGTCGACGTCCGGCTCGACGGGCTGCTCGAGGCGCTGCAGGAGGCGCCGGTGCGGCTGTCGACCATGGGCCGCGGGCTCGGCGACGACACCGCGTCGTTCCTGGCCGCCGCGGCCGCGGGCCGGCACGCAGCCACCCTGCTCGCGGGCTGACCCGTCCGGACCGCGTCGACCGGCCCGGACGCACGGCAGCCCGCCCCGGACGAACCGGGGGCGGGCTGCGGTGCGCGGTGTCGGGTGCGGTCAGCTGACGCCGACGAGGTCGACGACGAAGACCAGGGTCTCGCCGCCCTTGATGGCGCCGCCCGCGCCGCGGTCGCCGTACCCCAGGTGCGGCGGGATCGTGATGGTGCGGCGGCCGCCCACGCGCATGCCCTGCAGGCCGGTGTCCCAGCCGCTGATGACCTGGCCGACGCCGAGCTGGAAGTCGAGCGGCTGGCCGCGGTCCCACGAGCTGTCGAACTGCTGGCCGCTGGACCACGCGACGCCGACGTAGTGCGCGCTGACGGTGCTGCCGGCGGTCGCCTCCTCGCCGTCGCCGACGACCTGGTCGTCGAGCACGAGCTCGGTGGGCGGGTCCTCCTGCGGGATGGTGACGACGGGCTTCTCGCGGTCGGTCATGTGCTGGCCTCTCAGTAGGCGTCGAGGACGTCGACGACGAAGACGATGGTGTCGGTGCCCTTGATACCGGCCTGGGCGTTGCCCGTCTTGCCGTAGCCGGACGCCGGGGGCAGCACGAGCAGCACGCGGCTGCCGACGGTCTGGCCGACGATGCCGGCGTCGAAGCCGGGCACGAGCGCGCCGACGCCGATCGGCTGGTCGAGCAGGTTGCCGGTCTGGTACGAGGAGTCGAACGGCTTGCCGGTGCGGTAGTTCACGCCGACGTACGCCGCGGTGATGGTCTGGCCCTTGGTGATCTTCTTGCCGGTGCCCTTGATGAGCGGCTGCACGACGAGCTTCTTCGGGGCGGCCGTCTTCGGGATCGTCACGGTCGGCTTGCCGTCGGCGCCGAACGCCACGGTCGGCAGGCCGGCGGGCGGGGTGACGGCGGTGCCGGTGGCCTTCGCCAGCGGCGCCGAGGCCGCCTCGAGGTCGAGCACGAAGAGCATGGTGTCGTCGGCCGCGATGCCGAGCTGCTGGTTGCCGGTGTCGGCGAAGCCGTCCTTCGGCGTGACGCCGACCAGCACCCGCGAGCCGACCTTCTGCCCGATCATGCCGTTGGCCAGGCCGGGCATGAACTTGGCCGGGTCGGCGAGGAAGTTGGCCTTCGACTTGCCCCAGGTGGTGTCGGCCTCCTTGCCGCTCGTGCCGTTGACCAGCAGGTAGTCGAGGGTGACGCGCTGCCCCTTGGCGATGGTCGCGCCGGTGCCGGGCTTCAGCACGCGGGTGCCGGACGCCGTGAGCTTCGTGGGCGTGCTGCCGAGCTTCACGGTCGGCTTCTTGCCGGCGTCGCCGCTCACCTGCACGGTCTGCAGCGCGCCGGACGCGGCCGCCTTGGTGGCGCCGGTGGTCGGCTCCTTGTCGGCGTTCGCGCAGCCGGCCGCGAGGGCGACGGGCAGCACGGCGAGAGCGAGCAGACGGGTCAGAGCGTGACGCACGGGGAGGCCTTCGGTCGTCGGCTTGGGGACGAAGTCACCCTAACCCGGCCGGCTGTGTGCCCCTCGCACGCGGCTCCCAGCCGGCTCACATGCCCGCGATGAGCCGTTCGACGCGCTCGTCGACGCTGGCGAACGGGTCCTTGCACAGCACCGTGCGCTGCGCCTGGTCGTTCAGCTTGAGGTGCACCCAGTCGACGGTGAAGTCGCGGCGCTGCTCCTGAGCGCGGCGCACGAAGTCGCCGCGCAGCTTGGCCCGCGTCGTCTGCGGCGGCACCGACTTGGCCTCGAACACCTCGAGGTCGGTCGCGACCCGCTCGGCCCGGCCGGCCCTCTGCAGCAGGTAGTAGAGCCCGCGTCGACGGTGGATGTCGTGGTAGGCGAGGTCGAGCTGGGCCACCCGCGGGCTCGACAGCTCGAGCCCGTGCTTGGCGCGGTAGCGCTCGACGAGGCGGTACTTCATCACCCAGTCGATCTCCCGCTCGACCAGCGACAGGTCGCCGGTCTCGACCGCGGTCAGCGTGCGCTGCCACAGGTCGAGCACCGCCTTGTGCGTCGCGCTCGTCGCCCCGCGCCGCTCCACGAAGTCGATCGCCCGCTCGAGGTACTCGGTCTGGATCTCCAGCGCCGACAGCTCGCGCCCGTTGGCCAGCCGCACCTTGCGGCGTCCGGTCATGTCGTGGCTGATCTCGCGGATCGCCCGGATCGGGTTCTCCAGCGTGAGGTCGCGCACCACCACGCCGGCCTCGATCATCTGCAGCACCAGGTCGGTGCTGCCGACCTTCAGCATCGTGGTCGTCTCGCTCATGTTCGAGTCGCCGACGATCACGTGCAGGCGGCGGTGCTTCTCGGCGTCCGCGTGCGGCTCGTCGCGGGTGTTGATGATCGGTCGCGAGCGGGTGGTCGCCGAGCTGACGCCCTCCCAGATGTGGTCGGCGCGCTGGCTGACGCAGTAGACGGCCCCGCGCGGGGTCTGCAGCACCTTGCCGGCCCCGGCGATGATCTGCCGGCTCACCAGGAACGGGATGAGCACGTCCGACAGCCGCTGGAAGTCGCCGTGCCGCGACACCAGGTAGTTCTCGTGGCAGCCGTAGGAGTTGCCGGCCGAGTCGGTGTTGTTCTTGAACAGGTAGACGTCGCCGCTGATCCCCTCCTCGCGCAGCCGCTCCTGCGCGTCGGCGACGAGGCCCTCCAGGATGCGCTCGCCCGCCTTGTCGTGCACCACGACCTGCCGGACGTCGTCGCACTCGGGCGTCGCGTACTCCGGGTGCGAGCCGACGTCGAGGTAGAGCCGGGCGCCGTTGCGCAGGAAGACGTTGCTCGACCGACCCCAGCTCACCACCCGCCGGAACAGGTAGCGGGCGACCTCGTCGGGGCTCAGGCGGCGCTGCCCCTGGAACGAGCAGGTCACCCCGTACTCGTTCTCGATGCCGAAGATGCGGCGGTCCATGAGCAAGTGTCCCATCCCAGACGGCGCGCGGGCGTCCGACCTCGACCCGGCTGCGCCCATCATGCGCCGTCGCGGTCGCACCCGCAGCCAGGCCGCGCCGAGCGCGCCGCCGACCGGACTCCCGGCGGTCAGCCGCCGAGGGTGCCGGTGTGGGCCAGCTCGGACGCGACGTCGCGCAGCTTGCGGTTGGTGTCCTGGCTGGCCCTCACCAGCAGCGCGAACGCCTCGTCCGCGGTCAGCCGGAACCGCTCCATGAGGATGCCCTTGGCCTGGCCGATGAGGTCGCGGTTGGCCAGCGCCGTCCGCACGCCCTCCAGCTCCATCGCGTCCGCGAGCGCGATCGCCGAGTGCGCCGCGAACATCAGCCCGACGTGCTCGGACTCGTCGTCGAACGCGGACGGCGCGGTGGCCAGCACGTTCAGCGAGCCGAGGGTGTCGCCGGTGACGAACAGCTGGAAGCACACCATGCTCGCTGCGCCCAGCTCGTCCGCGCAGGCGGCCAGCGCCGGCCACCGCTCGTCGGTGCGCAGGTCGTCGACCCGGAGCGTCTCCTGATCGAAGAGCGCGTCGAGGCACGGGCCCTGCCGGGTGCGTGCCTGCAGCACGTCGAACAAGGCGGCCCGCGGGCTGCTCGCAGCGGCGGACGTCGCGCTGCGGCGCTTCTCGGCCACCGTGATGGTGGCGTCCTCGGCGCCGGGGACCAGGTCGACGACGGCGCGGACGACGTGGTCGAGCACCTCCTGGGAGGAGGTGAAGCGCTGCAGGTCGCGGGCCAGCACGGTCAGCTCGCGGGCCAGGTGGTCCTGCCCGGCGTGCCGCGCGGTGTCGTGCCGCGACGGCTGCCCTGCCGTGGCGGAGGTGGTGTCGTGACGCGGAGCCATTGCCTCGTCTCGCAGGTGAACAGGTCCGAAGGCCCCGGCCAGGGCCGGGGCGACCCCACGTGCGCCGTCCTGGACACGTCGGGTCTGGCCCCGGCTGTGGTCCATGGCCCGTCCGAGGTTGCGCCAATTGCACCACACCGGCCGGGGGCTGTGCCGTCGGCGAACAGGTGTCGACACCGATCGTCCTCGCTGGTGTGCTCTGGGCATGGGACGGGTGCTGGTGCTGGGCGGGACGGCGTGGGTCGGGCGCGAGGTCGCGCGGCAGGCGGTGGCGGCGGGTCACGAGGTGCTGTGCCTGGCGCGCGGCGAGTCCGGGGAGGTCGCGGACGGCGCGCGGTTGATCGCCGCCGACCGCACCCGGCCCGACGCGTACGACGAGGTGCGCGGCGACCTCGACCACGTCGTCGACGTGTCGTGGCAGCCCGGGATGGTGCGCTCGGCGGTCGAGGCACTGGCCGGTCGCACCGGCCGCTTCACGTACGTGTCGTCCGGCAACGTGTACGCCGACCACTCCGTGCTCGGCCAGGTCGAGGACGCCGAGCTGCTGCCGCCGCTCGCCGGCGACACCGCCGACCAGGAGCGGTACGGCGAGGCCAAGGTGGCGTGCGAGCAGGCCGTCACCGCGGTGTTCGGCGACGGCGCCGTGCTGGCCCGCGCGGGCCTGATCGCCGGCCCGGGCGACGGCTCCGACCGGTTCGGCTACTGGGTGGGCAGGTTCGCGCTCGCCGCCGAGGCCGGCCAGCAGCCGGTGCTGGTGCCCGACGCCGCCGACCAGGGCAGCCAGGTGATCGACGTCCGCGACCTCGCCGCGTGGGTGCTGTCGGCGCCGGACGCCGGTGCGAGCGGTCCGTACAACCTGGTCGGCGACCGGTACCGGCTCGGTGACGTGCTGGCGGCCGCCCGCGAGGTGGCCGGGCACACCGGTCCCGTCGTCGCCGCGTCGCAGGAGTGGCTGGAGGCGCACGAGGTCACCGGGTGGTCCGGGCCGCGCTCGCTGACGCTGTGGCTGCCGTGGGCGGACCACCGCGGGTTCGGAGCGCGCGACAACGCCCGCGCGCTGGCCGACGGGCTGCGGCTGCGTCCGGTCGCCGAGACGCTCGCCGACGTGCTGGACGACGAGCGGCGGCTCGGCCTCGGCCGCGACCGGTCGGCGGGCCTGAGCCGGGACGACGAGCTGGCGCTGCTCGACGAGCTCGCGGGGTCACCGGTATCAGGCTGAGCGGGCGCGTCTCCTCCTGTGCGGGTGCCGAGCACCCCGACCGCCGGGTGGTCCGGCGGGGCAGGGAAGGGACACGACCATGGGCTTCTTCGTCCGAGACCTCTACCTCGACAGCAACCGGTTCCGGAAGCTGCGGATCACCGACGTCATCACGCACGACCCGCTGACGAACCCGCCGACGGTGCCGGAGACGACACCGATCATCGCCGTGGCCGCGCTCAGCCCCCGGCTGGCCGAGCAGACCGGCCGCGTGCGCGACTCGAAGCTGCACGAGGTCGCCGTGCGCGAGGCCGTGCAGCAGGCCGGGTCGGCCGCCGTGTCGGCGCTGCTGCCGGCGGACGACGGCAGCATCACCGACATCCCGACGCCGATCACCCCGATCGTGCACCGGTTCGACGACACGCTGCAGCTGCAGGACCTGGCCGCCGTGCGCGAGTCGCTGCAGCAGGCGCTGCAGGTGGTCGACGGGGCCGTCGAGGCGCTGCAGCCGAGCGCCGACGACGTCGAGGTCGTGCGCGCCGAGCTGACGTCGGCGCTCGAGTCGCTGGGCCGCTGACGATGACGGCGTCACCGGGCACCGCGGTCCGGTCCCCCGCCCCCGCAGCGTCTGCAGCGTCTGCGGCGTCGACGGCGGCCCCGACGTCCAGGCCGCCGGGGGTGCGCGGCGCGGCGGGCGGCACCGGCACCCTGACCGTGCGGCCGGCGCCCGGCGACGTCGTCCCGGTGCTCACCGCACGGGCG
>NZ_BAAHBM010000049.1:0-25058 GCF_054776675.1 Angustibacter aerolatus | reverse complement strand
CGCCTGCAGCTGCTGCGCGACGCCGTCCGCGGGGCGCGCGCCGACCCGGCGTCCGCCGGCCCGGCGGTCGCGGCGGTGGCCGCGCACCGGGACGCCGACGGGCGGCTGCTCGACGAACGCACCGCGGCGGTGGAGCTGCACAACGTGGTGCGACCCACTGTCGCGGTGTCCTGGCTGGTGACGTACGCCGCGACGGCGATCGGCCACGAGCCCCGGCTGCGCGAGCGCCTCGCGCACGGCGCGCCGGAGGACACCGAGGCCTTCGCCCACGAGGTGCGGCGGCGCTACCCGTTCGTGCCGGTGCTGGGGGCCCTGGCGCGCAAGGGTTTCAGCTGGGGCGGCGTCGACGTGCACGAGGGCGACCTGGTGCTGCTCGACGTGCACGGGAGCCACCACGACCCGCAGGTCTGGCCCCAGCCCGGGCGGCTCGACCTCGACCGGTTCCACGGCCGCGAGCCCGGCCCGTTCGAGCTGCTGGCGCAGGGTGGCGGCGACGCGCGCACCGGCCACCGCTGCCCGGGCGAGCGGCTGACCGTCGAGCTGCTGCGCGACGCGTCGGTGCGGCTGGCTCGCACGCCGTACCACCTGAGCGGCCCGCGCGACGTGAGCCTGCGCCGCATGCCGCCCGCGGTGCTCGACGTCCGGATCGAGACCCCCGCCTGACGCCCCGCGCCCCCTGGCCGAGATGCGGGGAGTGGTTGACTTCGGGGCACGGAGGTCGACCACTACTCGCATCTCGGCACGGGGGGGACGGGGACGGTGCTGCAGATCGAGCACGTGACGAAGCGGTACGGCGACCTGGTGGCGCTCGACGACATCTCGATCGAGGTGGCGCCCGGCGAGCTGTTCGGGTTCGTCGGCAGCAACGGCGCGGGCAAGACGACGACCATGCGCGTCACCCTCGGGGTGCTCGCGGCGGACGCCGGCACGGTGCGGCTGGGCGGCGAGCCGGTGGGCCTCGCGGCCAGGCGGCGCATCGGGTACATGCCGGCCGAGCGCGGGCTCTACCCGAAGATGAAGGTCGGCGACCAGCTGCTGCACCTCGGCCGGCTGCACGGCCTCTCCAAGCCGGACGCCGCGGCCGCGGTCGAGCGGTGGACGACGCGGCTCGGCGTGCACGAGCGGCTGGGCGACACCGTCGACGCCCTCAGCACCGGCAACCAGCAGCGCGTGCAGCTCGCCGCGGCGCTCGTGCACGACCCCGACGTGCTGGTGCTCGACGAGCCGTTCTCCGGCCTCGACCCGCTGGCCGTCGACGTCATGAGCGAGGTGCTGGCCGAGCGCAGCGCCGCCGGCGCCCCCGTGCTCTTCTCCAGCCACCAGCTCGAGCTGGTCGAGCGGCTGTGCCACCGCGTCGGCATCATCGCCGCCGGGCGGATGCGCGCCGTCGGCACCGTCGACGAGCTGCGCGCCACCGGTCCCGACCTGCTCGACGTCGAGGCGCCCGCGGCCCCGGACGGGTGGGCCGACGGCCTGCCCGGCGTGACGGTCGAGGGCCGCACCGGCGACACGACGAGGCTGCGGCTCGACCGCGGCGCCGACGACCAGGCGGTGCTGCAGACCGCGCTGCGGCACGGGCCGGTGCGCGGCTTCACCCGGCAGCGGCCCTCGCTGGCCGAGCTCTACCGCGAGGTGGTGTCGCAGTGAACGCGTCCGCCGTGCTGCTGGTGGCCCGCCGCGAGCTGGTCACCCGGCTGGTCAACAAGGTCTTCCTGATCTCGACGGCGGTGATGCTGGTGCTGCTGGTCGCCGGCACCGTCGTCGGGTCGGTGGTGTCGAAGCGCAGCGAGCCGCCGCTCGTCGGCCTGGTGGGCGCGCCGTCCGGCTTCGCGCAGACGCTGCAGCAGGCCGGCGCCGCCACCGGCACCCCCGTGCGGGTGCGCGAGCTGCCCGACGCCGCCGCCGCGCGCGGCCAGGTGCAGGACGGCACCGTGAAGGCCGCGCTGGTGTCGGGCGGCGAGGGGCGCTGGACGACGGTCACGAAGACCGACCCGGACGGTGCGCTGCCGGAGGTGCTGGCCGCCGCCACCCGGCAGGCCGCGCTCGACGCCGTGCTGCAGCAGCAGGGGGTCGACCGCGGGGCCGTCACCGACGCCGTCCAGCGCGCCACCCCCGCCGTCCAGACCATCGAGCCCGCCGACCCCGACCGCGACCAGCGCCGCGTCGTCGCCTACGTCGGCGTGTTCCTGCTGTTCTTCTCGGTCTACCTGTACGGCCTGTACGTCGCGATGGGCGTGGTGGAGGAGAAGTCGAGCCGCGTCGTCGAGCTGCTGCTGGCGACCATCCGGCCGCTCGACCTGCTGGTGGGCAAGGTGCTCGGCATCGGCGCCGTCGGGCTGCTGCAGGTCGCGCTGTTCGGCGGTGCCGCGCTGCTGGCCGGGTCGCTCAGCGGACTGGTGACCATCGGGTCGTCGGCCGTCGCGTTCTTCGCCTCGATGCTCGTCTTCTACGTGCTCGGCTTCGCGTTCTACGCGGTGCTGTACGCCGCCGCCGGGTCGCTGGTGTCGCGGCAGGAGGACGTGAACTCCGTGACGACGCCGATGAACCTGCTCGCCGTCGGGTCGTTCCTGCTGGCGCAGTACACGCTCGGGCAGCCCGACAGCACGCTGTCGTCGGTGCTGGCGTGGGTGCCGCCGTTCTCCGCGATGCTCGTGCCGGTGCGGATCGCGCTCGGGGTGTCGGGCTGGCCGGAGGCCGTGGGCAGCGCCCTGCTGCTGCTCGTCGTGACCGCGCTCGCAGCGGTGCTGGCCGCCCGCGTCTACCAGCACTCGGTGCTGCAGCTCGGCCGCAAGCGGTCGTGGCGCGAGGCCGTGGGCCGCTCGGCGAGGGCGTCGTCGTGACCGTCGACCCGGAGCGCGTCGACCGCGCCCGCGCAGCCGCCACCCGCTTCGTGATGGGCGCGCCGCCGGTGCGGCTGGCCGACCGCCTGCGGGCGCTCGCGGACGCCGTCGACCCCGAGGTCGCGGACGGCTGGGACCGGTACGGGGCGGGCGGCGAGCTGGCCGCGCTCGAGACCGAGGTCGCCGGGCTGCTGGGCAAGCCCGCCGCCGCGTTCGTGCCGAGCGGGGTGATGGCGCAGCAGGCGGTGCTGCGGGCCTGGGCCGAGCGCACCGGGCGCCCGGCCGTCGCCGTGCACGGCCTGTCGCACCTCGTGGTGCACGAGGAGGACGCGCTGCCGGTCGTGCAGGGGCTGCGCACCGAGCACCTGACGTCGGCGCGGCGTCCGCTGTCGGCCGACGACCTGCGTGCCGCGCCCGGCCCGTTCGGCGCCCTCGTGGTGGAGCTGCCGCTGCGCGACGCCGGCTACCTGCTGCCCACCTGGGACGAGCTGACCGAGCTGGTGGCGGTGGCCCGCGAGCGCGACGTGCCGGTGCACCTCGACGGCGCGCGGCTGTGGGAGAGCGCGCCGTACTACGCGGGGGAGGGCCACGACCTCTCCGACGTGGCCGGCCTCGCCGACACCGTGTACGTGTCGTTCTACAAGGGTCTGGGCGGGCTCGCCGGCGCGGCGCTGGCCGGTCCGGTCGAGCTGGTCGACGCCGTCCGGCAGTGGCGGCACCGCCTCGGCGGCACCCTCTACACGATGGCGCCGTACGTCGTGGCGGCCCGCCAGGGGCTGCGCGAGCACCTCGGGTCGTGCGCCGCGTGGGCCGAGCGCGCCCGCGAGCTGGCCACGGCGCTGGCGCAGGTGCCCGGCGTCAGGGTGTTCCCGGAGGCGCCGCGCACCAACGGGTTCCAGCTCTTCGTCGACGTCGCCGCCGACGCGCTCGTGGAGCAGTCGGTGCTGCTCGCCGAGACCGAGGGCGTGTGGGCCCTGTCGTACGCGGCGGACGCCGACGTGCCGGGCTGGTGCACCACGGAGGTCGTCGTCGGCCCCGCGACCCTCGACTGGCCGGTCCACGAGCTGGTGGCCGTGCTCGCCGGCCTGGTGCGCGCCGCCCGCGACGCGTGACGCGCACCAGCCGGCAGGACGCCCTCTAGAAGCGGACGGTGCCCGCGCACACGCGGTCGCCGCGGGTGGCGCGCAGGGTCACGACGTCGGTCCCGGCCCGGTCCGCCGTCCGGCGCTCGACCTCGAAGGAGCCGCTCGGGGCCTTCGTGACGCGGTCGCCGCGGAACACCACGGACCCGCCGTCGCGCACCGTGGTGCGCCAGGTCTGGCCGGCCCGGTTCGTGTCGACCTCCGCCTCGACCTCGAGCGCGCCGTCGTCCGCCTGCACCTTCAGCTTCCAGGTGCCGCCCCCGGTGCACGTGCCGCGCGCCTCGACGCGGCGGTCGCCGCCCTTCGCCTCCGCCGCGCCCGCCGTCGTCAGCAGCGACCCCAGCGCCAGCAGCGCCGCCGCACCCGCCGCAGCGGTCCTCGTCCGTGTCGTCATCGCACTCACCCTCTCCGTCGTCCGGGCCCTGCTGGGTGCCGGTGAGCAGACGCTCTCGGCGACGACGGCGTAGCGGCAACGGTCCGTTCGTCGTACGACCTCGATCGCGCCGGGCGGGTGCGGGTCGCGCGCCCCGGTGCGACCGTCGTGCCATGACCTCCACGGACGACCGGGACGACCGCGCCGGCCTGTTCGGGCCCGACTCGGTGACCTGGCGCGTGCACGGCGACCCGTCGATGGCGCTGGGCGGCTTCCGGGCGCTGCTGCTGCAGGCCGTGCACCCGCTGGTGATGGCCGGGTTCGACGACAACTCGGTGTTCCGCGACGACCCGTGGGGCCGGCTGCAGCGCACCGGCGACTGGGTCAGCACCGTCACGTACGGCACCCGCGCCGAGGCCGAGGCGGCGGGCGCGCGGCTGCGGCGGGTGCACGGCCGGCTGCCGGAGGGCGTGGAGCCCGAGAGCGGGCTGCCCTACCGCATCGACGACCCCGACCTGCTGGAGTGGGTGCACAACGCCGAGGTCGACTCGTTCCTCGACGCCTACCGGCGGGCCGGCGGGCGGCTCGAGCCCGGTGACGGCGACCGCTACGTCGACGAGCAGCGGCGGGCTGCCGCGCTCGTCGGCATCGACCCGGAGGCGATCCCGCGCAGCGAGCAGGAGCTCGAGGAGTACTTCGAGCGCGTCCGCCCGCAGCTGCGGGTCACCGCCGTCGCCCGGCGCAACGCGCTGTGGGGGTTCGCCCCGCCGATGCCGCTCTGGGTGCAGCTCGTGACGCCGGCCCGCCCGGCGTGGGCCGCGCTCGTCGGCGCCGCGGGCACCCTGCTGCCGCCGTGGGCCCGCCGGCTCTACGGGCTGCCCGGCCTGCCGACCACCGACCTCGCCGCCGCGGTCACCGCCCGCGCGCTGCGCCAGGCGCTGCTCGTCGTGCCCGACCGCTGGGGCCGCAACCCGGCGCACGCGCAGGCGCTCGAGCGCGTCGGCGCCGCCTGACCCGCAGCCCCACCGGACGCCGGGACGCGGGACGGGGCGGGACGCGCGGCCGTCACCCGGACGGTCCATCCAGCCCCGCGGCACCTGGGACGATGCACCAGGAAGTCACCGTCGACGCCTGTCCTCGCGACACCCGTCGACCCGCCCCCAGGGGCCTGTGGTGCACGGGTGCGCGCTCACGCACCGTCCCCGTCTGGAGCTCGTCCCCCCGTGCCGTCCGCTGCCCTCCTGGGCCAGGTCCTCGCGTACTCCGCCGCCGTCCTCGGCTGCTTCATCGCCGTCCCGCAGGTCGTGCGCCTCGTGCGCACCCGCGCCGTCGAGGGCATCAGCGCCCGCTCGTGGCAGGTCGCGACCGCCTCGAACGCCTGCTGGCTCGCCTACGGCCTGCGCAGCGACCAGCCGGCGCAGGTGCTGGCCAACGTCTTCGGCGGCGCCGGTGGCCTGCTGATCCTCTGGCTGGTGCTGTCGGGCCCGCAGCGGCTGCGCAACCTGCCCCCGTACGCCGCGGTGCTGGCTGCGACCGCCGCCGCCGTGCTCGTCGCGCCGTCGGCCTGGATCACCCTGCCGCTCGCGCTGACCGGCCTGGCCTCGCGGATCCCGCAGATGGTCGTCACCTGGCGCACCTGGCGGCACGACCTGCCGTCCGGCGTCTCGGTCGCGACGTGGGCGCTGACGGTCGTCGTCACGTTGCTGTGGACGGCGTCCGGCGTGCTGGCGCACGACGTGGCCGTCATCGGGTCGGCGGGTGCGGCCTGCGTCACCGCCGCCCTGGTGCTCGTGGCCGAGGTGGCCCCGGTGCCGGCGTCGTGGCGGGCCCGCGACCTGATGGCGGACCTCGAGCTCGACCTCGACCTCGAGCTGCTGCTCGCCCGGCCCGCGGCGATCCGCTGACCGCACGCCCGCGGGTCCCGCGGCCGGGCGTCAGCACGTACGCTCGCAGCATGTCCTTCAGCTCGCTGCGTGCTGTCGTCCGCGCGGACGCCGGCCGGTACGTGCACCTCCTCGAGCTGGACGGGACCGCGGCACTGCAGCACGAGGTGCCGGCGGTCAAGGTGCTGCGGGCGCTCACGATCTGCCAGGGGCTGCAGGCCACGCTGGTGCACCGGGTCGGGCACGAGCTGGTGCACTGGCAGCCGGCGTCCGCCGCCGGGCGGGTGGTGCGTCTCGCGGCGCGGGTGCTGCACTTCGCGGCGAACCGGTTCGTCGAGGCCAGCACCGGCATCTCCGTCGCCGAGCGGGCCAGCATCGGCCCCGGCCTCTACATCGGGCACTTCGGCGGCGTGATCATCGGGGCCGTCACGATGGGCGAGAACTGCACCGTCAGCCACGGCATCACCATCGGCCGCTCGGGTCGCACCGGCGAGAACACCCGCCCGACGCTCGGCGACCGCGTGTGGGTCGGGCCCGGTGCGGTGGTCACCGGCGCGATCCACCTCGGTGACGACAGCGTGGTGGGAGCGAACTCGGTGGTCACCCGCGACGTGCCGGCGCGCGCGACCGCCGTGGGCGCTCCGGCGCGGATCCTGCCAGGCCGCCCGTCGTTCGAGATGGTGGTGTACGCCGGGCAGGACGACGACGCCGGGCGAGCGGCGTCCCTGGCGGCGTGGCGCCGGCCCGAGATCCGGCTGGACGACGCGGAGACGGTGCCCGAGGGCGCCGGCGTCGCGGGCGCTCAGGACGCGTAGACCACCACGTTGTCGCGGTAGTGGCCGACGCTGCGGTCGAAGCTGCCGCCGCAGGTGATCAGGCGCAGCACCGGCCCGGGCGACGGGCCGTAGACCTCGTCCGTCGGGAACTTGTTTTTGGGATACTGTTGCACATCGTCGACGGTGAACCGCACCTTCCTGCCGTCGGCGCGCACCACGACCACCTCGTCGCCGATCCGCAGCTCGCGCAACCGGTAGAAGACGGCCGGGCGCGACCTCGAGTCGACGTGCCCGGCGATCACGGCGGGCCCGCGGGCACCCGGCACGGGGCCGGTCTCCAGCCACCCGGCCCGGTCGTAGTCGGTCGGCACCTCGATCGTGCCGTCCTTCGCGATGCCCAGGTCGACGAGGCGCGAGTCGACGCCGATGCGGGGCACGAGCACCCGCACCGGCCTGGTGCCTCGCGGAGCCTGCTCGACCGTGCCGGACGGCGCGGGCACCGCGGGTGCGGCGTCCGCCCCGGCGTCCGTGGCGGCGTCCGCGCTCGCTCGGGCGGTGGGGCTCGTGGTGCCGGTGACGGCGCTCGTCGGCGCGGCGGGGGCGGCCGCGGAATCAGTCGGCGACCCCCCGCACCCGGTCAGGGCGATCGCCCCCAGGAGCACCCCGACCAGTGCGGCCGACCGGCCCTGACGCGCCGGGCGCCGGCGCGTGGTCACCGACGCGCGGTGACCCGCACCGGGCGGGGCAGGCGCCGCACCCCGAGCACGCCGAGCGCGATGGCGGCGAGCAGCAGCACGGGCACCAGGGGCAGCGCGGGGGCGGGCGACGGCGCGGTGCCGCCGCCACCGGTCTGCGCGCCACCCTTCGGCGCCGCGGCGGCCATGCCCTCGGCGTCCGTGACCACCTTGGTGCGCAGGGCCCCGGCCGAGCCGTCGAGCACGACGACCGTGTAGACGCCGCCGGCCTTCAGCTTCACCTTCGCGGTCGCGGCGGCCATGGCGTCGGCGCTGACCTTCAGGGTCCACGACCCGGCCGGCACGCTGCGGTAGCCGGTGGCCTGCCCGAGCACGGCGTCGGAGGCGACGACCGGACCGTTCACCGCCTGCACCGACAGCGCGTCGGCCTTCGACACGGCCGGCAGCACGCGCACGTTCACGTCGCCGGCCGACGGCGGGGTGAGGTCGTCGCGCAGCGTGGCCAGCCGCGGCGCGGCCTCGGTGCCGATGACGGCCAGGGTCATCGCCTGACCCTTCGTGATGGTGAACCGTCGGGAGAGCATCGGCGCACCGCTGCCGCCGGACGTCGGGGTGACGGTCACGGTGTAGGTGCCCGGCGCGACCTTCTGGTAGTCGGTGACGTCGCCGTAGCTGGCGCCGGGCGACATGACGACGGGCGTCGCACGCGCGGTGCCGCCGGCCGGGTCGAGGTTCACCCGCGTCGAGCCGATGCCCGGCACGAGGTGCGCGGCCCGCACCCACGCCACGCCGGCGCCGGCACGGTCGGCGGCCGAGGCCGGCGACAGGGCGGTGAACGAGCCGACGGCGAGCGCCAGCATCCCGAGGACGGCGACCAGCGCGCGCGGGGCGCGTCGGGTCGGGGGTCGCTGCGGCAGGACGAGCTGTGACATCGGATCTCCAGACCCACGGGTCGCCGGGTGCGACCGCGTCAGCGTACGTGCCGTCCCGGGCGCCGGCGACGCGCAGGACGGGCCTTCACGGGGTCTTCGCAGCCGGCGGGCCGCCGGATGGGTGTCGTCTCACCGTGCGCGACCGCGGGCTCACCCGGACGGTCGCACGGCGTCAACCGTGCTGGAACCAGGCTCGGCGGAAGCGCGGGCACCGGGCCGCGCCGCAGACCCCGCAGTCGCTGCCGCGGCGGTAGTGGCGGTGCACGTCGCGCGGGTGCCCGCAGTGACAGGAGGAGGGGACCAGCCGCACGCGGACCTCACTGTCTGTTGCCATAGCCTGACCGACAGCGAGAACACTAGTCCGTCGGGCAGGAGATCCCACGAACGGCCCACCGGATCCACCCATCCGCGCGCCGTCCGGCCGCGAACAGGGGAGACTGTCGCTACGACGAGCCCCGGAGGCCACCCGGGAGCTCGTGCCGTTCGCCCGATGAAGCGTGAGCAGCGACACCGTCCGCATCCCGCCATCGGAGGATCTCCGCATGCTTCCTGACACCCGTCCTGAGCTCCCGACGATCACCATCGTCGTCCCCGCCCGCAACGAGGCGGCCAACCTCGAGATCGTGCTGCCGCAGCTGCCCGACGTGCACCAGGTGGTGGTCGTCGACGGCCACTCCACCGACGCCACCGCCGAGGTCGTCGCCCGGGTCCGCCCCGACGCGGACTTCGTGCAGCAGACCCGCAAGGGCAAGGGCAACGCGCTGGCGTGCGGGTTCGAGGCCGCGACCGGTGACGTCGTCGTGATGTTCGACGCCGACGGGTCGGCGGACGCCGCGGAGATCGACGCGTTCGTCGCCGCGCTGCGCGACGGTGCGGACTTCGCCAAGGGCAGCCGCGTGCTGACCACCGGCGGCAGCGAGGACATCACCCCCCTGCGCGACGCCGGCAACCGCGCCCTGACCATGGTCACCAACCTGCTCTTCCGGTCGCGGTACACCGACCTCTGCTACGGCTACAACGCCTTCTGGCGCGACGTGCTGCCGTCGCTGTCGATCCCGGCGGCCCGCGCCAACGGGGCGCAGTGGGGCGACGGGTTCGAGATCGAGACGATGATCAACTGCCGGGTGGCCAGCGCCGGCCTGTCGGTCACCGAGGTGCCGAGCGTCGAGCTGCCGCGCATCCACGGCGAGAGCAACCTCAACACGTTCCGCGACGGCGTGCGGGTGCTGCGCACGATCTTCAGCGAGCGGCTGCACCGCCGTCGCGCGGCCGGCGCGATCGTCCCGGCCGCCGACTCGATGGGCGTCTCGGCGGACGTCGTGGACGAGGCCGTCGCCAACCCGGTGCACGCGCACGTCGAGGTCGAGCACGAGGGCCAGGTCATCGACCTGCGGGCCTTCGAGGAGCAGATGCGCCCGGTGCGCAGCGAGAGCGCCTGACGCTCGATCGGGAGGGGTCACCGGTGCGCCGGTGGCCCCTCTCGTGCGTCCGCTCGACGGCCGGCTCCGGGGGCGAGGGTCAGCGAGCCGGCGGCTGGAGCCGGCGGCTGATGCCCAGCAGCCGGGCCAGCAGCGGGTCGCGCGTCGCCGGCACGACGTCGTACCCCTCGGTCTGCACCGTGTTCAGGTTCCAGACGAGGTAGCCGTCTGCGCCCGCCGCGAAGTCGGCGTCGGCCTTGGCGCCGAGCTGCTCGGCGCGGCGCGTGCGGCCGGCGTCGTCGGTCGCCTTGATGCCGGCCTCGCCCACCACGAGGGGCTTGCCGAGCTGCTGCGCGATGGCGAACGAGCAGGCGATGCGCGCCGACCGCTGCTGGCACTGGCCGGACGCCGGGTCGGGCAGCCGGCCGTCCTGCGAGCCGGGCAGCGCCTGGTCGTCGGCCCCGTAGTAGGCCCAGTCGTGCACCTCGGCGAAGTCGCTCGACGGGTCGCCGTACAGGGCCGCGAAGTCGGGGCCGCTGGTGCCGGGGGCGCCGTTCGACTGCGTGCCGAGGGTCAGCAGGTGGTGGGTGTCGACCGAGCGGATGACCGAGGCGACGTCCTGCGCGAAGGGCAGCAGCGCCGTCCGGTCGCCGTCGACGCGGCGCGAGGTCTCGGCCTCGTTCACCATCATCCACGCCAGGATCGTCGGGTCGTCCGCGTAGTGCTCGGTCAGCACCTTCGCGTAGTCGCGGTACGACAGGCGCGCCGAGCCGAACTTCTCCCGGTAGCCGGTGGTGTACCACTGGTCGTCCATGTACTCGGCCTTCGACATCCCGGTCTCGCCGGTGGTGCAGTACCCCGGCCCGTCCTCCAGCACGGGGATGACGAGCATGTCGGCCTTCTTCGCCGCGGTGAGCACGCGGTCGATCCCGGTGAAGTCGCGGCCGCCGTCGGTGTACGGCTGGTAGGCCCAGAACCGCAGCACCGTCGCGCCGGCCGTGTCGTGCGCCGTCCGCAGCAGGGCGGTCAGGTCGTCGTCGCTGAGCCGGGCCTGCGGGGCGCACGAGTAGATGTCGCTCGCGGCGGCGTCGAAGTAGTTGAACCCCACGAAGCGGAACGGTTGCCCGTCGCGCACGAAGCCCGACCCCGAGCGGCTGACGAAGTCGCCCGCGCTGGTGCCGCAGCCGCTCAGCAGGGCGATCGCCGCGACCACGGCGGCCGCCGCGCCGGCTAGCGCGCGGTGCCGAGCAGGCGGTCGAGGGCGGGCGCCATCCGGTGCACGACGTGGTCCCACTGGTGTGCCTCCTCGACGCGTGCCTGACCGGTCAGACCGAGTGCGGCGTCGCGTCCGGGCTGCGTCAAGCATCGCACGAGGGTCGCGGCCAGGCCCGCTGCGTCGCCGGGGTCGACGAGCCGGCCGGTGACACCGTCCTCCACGAACTCGGGGATCCCGCAGGTCCGCGTCGTGACGACGGGCAGCCCGTGGGCCATCGCCTCGAGCAGGGCGTGCGGCATGGGGTCGAACAGCGAGGGGAGGGCGAAGACGTCGGCCCGCTGCATGAGCGACGCGACGCCGGCGCGGTCGACGGGTCCGAGCGACTCGACCCCCGCGGGGAGGCGGCCCGGCCGGGGGTGGCGCCCGACCAGCTGCAGGCGCGCGTCCGGCACCTCGCGGCGGACGTCGGCGAAGGCCCGCAGCAGCACCTCGCCGCCCTTGCGCACGAGGTCGTGCCCGACGAGCAGCACGGTGGGCGGGCCGGGTCGTCGCGGCGGCCGCGGCTGCGCGCCGAAGTTCGCGCCGAGCCCGACGACGCTGACCTGCTCGGGGTCGACGCCGTAGTCCTTGACCAGCGAGCGCTCGGCCCAGCGGGAGAAGGCGAACACGTGGGCCGCGCGCTGGTAGGTGCGGGTCTCGGCGGCGTACCAGGAGCGGAGGGCGTTGCCGCGCAACGGGTTCCAGGCCGGCCACCCCTCCGCGGCCTGCCGGTGGGTGCAGTCGACGTAGACGGCGCTGGCGGTGCCGGGGGCCTCGAAGAGCGCGTGCACCGCCAGCACCGGCCGGCCGGGTGCCGACGGGCCGAACCGGTGCAGCGCGTTGCGGGTGCGCAGCCGGTGCCCCAGCGGGCTCTTGACGTAGCGCTGCCCCCACGCCTCGCGGCCGG
Organism: Angustibacter aerolatus; assembly: GCF_054776675.1. Taxonomy (NCBI): domain Bacteria; kingdom Bacillati; phylum Actinomycetota; class Actinomycetes; order Kineosporiales; family Kineosporiaceae; genus Angustibacter; species Angustibacter aerolatus. Next base: position 12,837 of record NZ_BAAHBM010000049.1, on the reverse strand, counting down.
GTCGCACGGTGAGCGCCGCGACCACGGCCCGCTGCCCGCGGGTCAGCTCGGGCGACACCGGGCCCACGACGTCGTACCGGCGCGCGAGCGCCGCCCGCAGGTGCGGGGTGAGGGGGTCGCCGCGGGAGGCGAGCAGCACGCCGGTGGCGTCCGGGCGCACCTGGCGCTCGCTCGTCATGGCCGTCCCCGGATCGGTCCTCGGTCGGTCACGACCCCTGCGGCGCCGCCAGCAGGGGCGCGGACCACTGTCCCACGACGCCGCCGAGGCTGCGTGCGCGCACCCGGTAGGTCGGGAGGGTCGTGGTCGACGTGGCGGCTGCGCTGACGTCGGTCCACGTCGGCCCGTCGATCACCCGGTGGTCGTCGACGGCCGCGGCCACGGTGGTCCACGTCGTCCAGCCGGAGGCGACGTCGGAGCGTTGCACCTCGTAGCTGAGCGCCCCCGCCACGCCCGACCACACCAGCCCGACGCCGCCGCCGGTGCGGGTGGCGGCGCTCAGCGTCGGCTGCGCCGGGGCGAGCGCCAGCACGGCCGAGCTGCCGCGGCCCGACATCGTGCCGGCGTGCGCGACGAGCGACCGCGACCGCTGCACCTGGTCGGGCGTGCGGCCCGGGTAGAACAGCTGGAACCCGTCGTCGTGGTTCGCGAAGCCGCCGCCGTCGGCGTGCGGGATGAGCGCCCACAGCAGGTCGCCGTTCACCGGGTTCGACTCGACCGCCGACAGGAACGTCGGCAGCGCGTCGCCCCCGTTCTCGTTCACCCAGTCGTACTCGCCGACGAGGTACCCCTTGCCGTGCGCGGCGGCGGTCGCGGACGACGTCCGGACGCGGGCGGCGCGCAGCGGGTAGAAGTGGTCGTCCACGAGGTCGACGGAGGCGATGTCGAGCGACGGCACGTGCAGACAGGCGGTCACGCAGTTCGGGTCGGTCGCGTGACCGTCGACGACGAGCTGCTTCGGCGCCACCGCCTTGACGTGGTCGGCGGCCTTGCGCGTCCACGAGCCGTCCCAGAAGTTGCCGGAGCAGGTCTGGCACCACATCTCGTTGCCGGTCTCCCACGCCATGATCGTTGGGTCGTCGCGGTAGGCCAGCCCGGTCCACGGGTTCACGTGCGTCAGCACGTGGGTGACGTAGGCCTGGTAGTCGGCGATCACCTGCGGGTCGGAGAAGAACGCCGACTCGGGCCTGCCCCGCCAGCCGGTGAAGGTGGTCTTGCTGCCGTGGTAGTACGCCCAGTTGTCCACCAGGCTGAGCACCAGCCGCTGACCGTTGCGGCGCGCTGACGCGACCGCGTAGTCGAGGCCCGTGAAGCCGGCCTGGTTGAACTCACCCAGCCGGGGCTCGATGCAGCGGGCGCACCCCACGGTGCCGGCCCACGCGCGCACGACCGTCCCGCCGGACGCCGCGGCCGTCGCCATGGCGTCGTCGATGCTGCGCCGCGAGGGGTACGTCGGGCCGGCGGCGTCGCGCACGTTGTCGTCGAGCGCGAGCCAGTACATGTTGCTGCCGCTGAAGCGGAACGTCGAACCGTTGATCTGCAGCACTCGTCCGCTGCGCTTCACGAACGTGGACGCCGTCGCCGCGGCCGCCGTGGTCGCCTGCGGCAGCACGCCGGACGTCGTCGGGCCGGTCTGCGCGACGGCGGTCACCGCCCCGCTCACGACCAGCGCGGCCACCAGCAGCAGGGTGGCGAGCAGCGTGGTGCGGCGCGGGCGAGGGGGGAGGGGGCTGCTCACCCACACGCCTTCGGGACGGCGGCCCGGTGACCTGACCCGCCCGCGGCGGCGTCACCTGTTTGCCCGGTTCGTGCCTGCCGCGCCTACCGAGCGTGAGGCAGCGGGCGCGTCGTCACCCGCCGGTCAGGCTGCGGTAGACCGCGTCGACGCGGTCGGCGGCCGGCTGCGCGCCGTAGCGGCTGCGCAGCGCGGGGTCGACGGGGAGCCGCTGCAGCCCGCGGGCCACCGCCTCGTCGGCCAGCTGCGCCAGCACCCGCCCCAGCGCCGCGACCTGCTCGTCGTCGTCGTCCAGCTCGGGCACCTGGACGGCGGCGGCGACCGGGGCCGGCAGCTCCTCCAGCGCGGGGCACTCGACGTAGGCGGCGGGCAGCCCGGCCACCAGGCCCTCCACCACCGCCATGCCGAAGGTCTCGTCTCGCGAGGCGCTCACCAGCACGTCCGTCGCCGACAGCACGCCCGCGACGTCCGATCGCGACCCCAGCCAGCGCACCCGGCCCTCGACGCCCAGGCTGCGCGCCAGCTCGGCGAGCGGTGCGGCCAGCGAGCCGGAGCCGGCCACGACGAGCACCGCGCCCCGGTCGCGCAGCAGCGGGGCCGCGGCGCGCAGCACCTGGTCCATCCGCTTCACGGGCTCGAGCCGGCCGACGGCACCCACGACCAGCGTGTCGTCGTCGACGCCGAGCTCGGCCCGCACCGCCGCCCGGGCCGCCGGGTCGAAGCGCAGCGCGTCGACGTCGATGCCGTTGTCGACCACCGTCACGCGCTGCGGGTCGACGCCCCACCGCTGCAGGCGCTGCGCCGTGGTCGCCGACACCGCGACGGTGTGCGAGGCCAGCCGCTCGAGCACGCGGTACGTGCCGCGCAGCGCAGGGGTCAGCGGGCGCCCCTCCATCGAGTCGTCCATCAGCGAGTGCTCGCTCGACACGACGACGGGCACCCCGGCCAGCCGCGCCGCCGGGATCGCCCAGAGCTGGGCGGCGAGCAGGTGCACGTGCACGACGTCGGGCCGGTACCGGCGCAGCAGCCGCACCAGGCGCGGCACCGCCGTCAGCCGCGCCGCACCCGCCATCCCCAGCACCTCGACCCGCACCCCCAGGGCACGGATCGCGTCGGCCACGGGTCCGCCCTCGTAAAGCGCCACGACGGCGGACTGCTGGCGCGAGCGGGCCACGAGCAGCTCGAGCTGGCGCTCGGCCCCTCCCGTCCCGAGCGCTGTGATGACGTGCACCACCCGCAGGGGTCGGCCGGCAGGCACCGGCACCCCGGGTCGGATCACGGACGTCGCCCGGCGGCGCGCGCGGCCAGCACCTCGCGGTACACCTGGGCGAGCTGCTCGGTGCTGGTCTCCCAGGTCGGCAGCTCGACGGCCACCGGCACGTGCGGCACCGCGCCGCGGGCACCGGTCGCGACCAGCGCGTCGGCGAGCGCGTCGGCCACCTGGTCGGGCGTCGCGTCGCCGGGGATGCCCGTGACGAGGCCGTCCTCGACCAGGTCGCCGGTGCCGGCGACGTCGAGCCCGACGACCGGCAGCCCGAGCGTCACTGCCTCCATGATGCCGACGGGGTGCGCCTCGTACGACGACAGCGACGCCATGATGCTGGCGCTCGCGAGCTCGCGGGCCATCGCCAGCCGGTCGCCCGGCGGCACCGACCGGATGTCGACGACGTCGGCGACGCCCAGCTCGTGCGCCAGCGCGCGCAGCGGCGCCTCGTACGGCCCGGTGCCGAGCACGACGAGGTGCGCCTCGGGCACCCGCTGCCGGATGCGGGGCAGCGCGGCGATGATCCGCTGGTGCCCCTTGTACTCCTCCAGCCGGCCGCTGGAGACGATCCGGCCGGGCACCGGCACGACGCCCTCGGGCGTGGGCGGCAGCACGCCGCCGTTGCCGATGACGGCGAACCGCGAGGGGTCGATGCCCGCCGCGGCGGCGAACCGGTCGCGCTCGAACCGGCTCACCGCGATCAGCCGGTCGGCACGCCGCAGCAGCGGGGCGATGGTCTTCCACTGGGCGTCGCGCACGGCGTTGCGGCCGGCGGACGAGTGCCCGCCGCTGTGGAAGGTCAGCACGTAGGGCCGGCGGGACGCGAGCGCCGTCGCCATGCCCAGCGGGGGCACCAGGGTGTGCACGCTCTGCAGGTGCACCAGGTCCCAGCCGCCGCGGGCGATGACGGGCGCGATGCCGGGCGCCAGGTGCACGTCGGCCGCCCGCGGGTAGGCGCGGCGCCGCAGCACCGGCACGCCGTCGACGACCTCGGAGCGGGGTCGGTCACCGGCGCGGTCGGTGGTCAGCACGGTGACGTCGAACTCGCCCTGCTGCTGCAGCCGGCGGGTCACCTCGGCGACGTGGGTCTCGGTGCCGCCGGCGTCCGGTGGGAAGCGCGGCGCGACCTGCAGGACGCGCGGCCGGCGGGTCACCGGTCCACCGTCAGGGTGCGGACCGGGCGGTCCTGCCCTGGGTTGTTCAGCGTGATCACGTACCGGCCCTTCCGGGGGAGGTCGACGGTGGTGCGCAGGGACTGGCCCGCGCGCAGGCTCACCAGCGGGTAGCTGACCGAGTTGCCGTCCGGCGCCTCGGTGCGGATCTCGTACGGGCCGGCGGCGGTGTCGGAGCTCAGCACGACCTCGACCGCGGACCCCCTGACCGTGCCGAGCGACAGGGCGACCGAGGCGACGTCGAGCCGGTCGACGGTGCGCGTCGACATGCCGATCGCCAGCGCGACGACGGCGGCGGCGACGGCCAGCCACCCGACGTCGCGGCGGCGCAGCCGACCCAGCGGCGCGGTCGCCGGCGACGTGGGCGCCGGTGGGTCGAAGAGCGCCGACCAGACCAGGCAGCCGGCGGCCACGACGCCGAGCCCGAGCGCCCAGCTGGTGCGCGTCAGCCGGATGCCGACGAGGTCCATGACGACGCCGACGAGCACGGTCGTGGCCAGCAGCAGCCCGGCCGCGACGACCGTGGTGTCGATGCCGCCGCGCCGCCGGCGGCGGGCCAGCACCCCGGCGGCGGCGACCGCCGCGAGCCCGAGGGAGGCGGTGGCCAGCCAGGTCGGCGCGCCGACCAGCGCGACGACGACCGCGAGGACGACGAGGGCCAGGGCGGCCAGGGGCTCACGGCGTCGCACGGAGCGCCTCCACGTCGTAGATCGCGATGGCGCCGTTGTCGTAGATGCGCTGCACGCCGTCGACCCGGTCGAGCTTGGTCAGCGCGGCCAGCGGCACCGGTCGGGTGCGGTCGCCGCCGCCGAACTCGCCGTTCTCGATGTAGACGTCCTGGTTGGGCAGGCCGTTGGCGTCGCGGCGGTCGACGATCACGTAGCGCAGCCCGGCCTGGCGGATCAGCCGCACGTCCTCGGGCCCGTACTCGGGGTCGAGCAGCAGCCGCGAGGCGTCGATGTCGGTGCTGATGTGCCGCACGGTGAACTGGTCGCCGTCGCTCGAGGCCAGCAGGCCACCGACCCGGTCGGCGTACACCCGGCTGCCGTTCGGCAGGTTGCCGGCCATCCAGCGCGCCGCCTCGAGGTTCAGCGGGTCGACGCTGCGCGCGTCGGACGACACCTGGTACGGGCCGGGCAGCTGCTGGCTGAACGACCCGACGCCGAGCACCACCGACCCGATGAAGGTGACGCCGGCCGCGACGGCCCCGAGGACGGCCTGCCATGCCCGCAGCCGCCGTCGGCACACCCACCAGGCGACGACGAAGGCGATGCCGAGGAACACGAAGCCCGCCGAGCGGTCGCCGACCTCGGACGTCGCCCGGGTCAGGTGGCCGCCGGGGACGGCCGGGTAGATCAGCGCGACCAGGCAGAGCACGACGGCGACGGTGGCCCGGCGGCCGACGAAGCGGCGGGCGCGCCACAGGGCGGGCAGCAGCACCAGCACGGTGATCGCCAGGGAGGCGATGATCGCCACCCGCTCCCACGGTGCCGTGGAGACGCCCGCGGAGTTGCGGAAGACCTCCTTCGTCTGCTCGCCGCGCACCAGCTTGCCCAGGTCGCTGGCCGAGCTGGTGGCGATCGCGCCCAGGTAGCTGCCGAGGGTGTTGCCGGGGTTCAGCAGGATCGCGACGAAGCAGGCGAGCGTGCCGGCCGCCATGGTGACCAGCGCCCGCAGCTCGTTGGGGCGGCGGCGGCGCAGCACCAGCTCGGCGAGCGTCCACACCACCCAGACCAGCACCAGCAGCGCGCTGGTCACGTGGTGGGTCAGGCAGGTCGCGGCGGCGGCGAGCAGCGGCAGCACCAGCGAGGTGCGCGCCCCGCGGCGCCGGGCCAGGAAGAGGTAGACGGTCAGCACCGCCAGCGGCAGCGCGAGGGTCTGGTACGAGTACTGCGAGTTGAAGAACAGGAACTGCGGGTTGCACACGTAGACGAGCCCGGCCACGGCGCCCGCGCGCGGCGAGCGGGTGATCCGCTCGACCATGCCGACGACGGCGAGCGCGAGCACCAGCCGGGTGACCGTCAGCACGACGACGGCGCTGGTGTGCTCCGACAGGCCGGTCAGGTCGGTGACCGCGTTCGTGACGACCGACAGCCCCGGGTAGTCCGCCGTGATCGGCAGCAGCCCGTTCGTCGTGAAGAGCCGGTCGGTCGAGCCGATGAGGCGCAGCACCGTGGCGTGCACCAGCTCGTCGTGGAACATGAAGCGGGTCGGGTACAGCACCGTGCGGCTCAGCTGCAGCAGCAGCGGCAGCCCGACGGCGAGCACCACGCGCGCCAGGTTCGGCGTCCGCGGCAGCAGGATGCCCACCGCGGCCGGCAGGAACACGATCAGCAGCCCGCCGACGTACAGGGCCTGCGCGGCGGTGCTGACGCCGTCCTCGCGCGCCATCGAGACGCCCACCGACATCGCGACGGTGCCCAGCGCCATGAGGACGACGACCGGTCCGACCCCGATCGCCCGGGCGGCGCGCGCCCAGCGGCTCGTCGGCGGCTCGTCGGGCGGGTCGTCGACGCGCGTCAGGTCGTCGTCGCCGGGGTCGCCGTCCGTCTCGTCGCGCTCGGCCTGCTCGGCCTGCTCGGCCAGGGCCTCGGCCACCGTGCGGCTCTTGGGTGCAGCGGCCGGCTGCAGCGGGGCGGCGGGGGTCTGCGCGGACGTCGCGTCGTCGCCCCGCGGCGCGCGCACCGCGCGCACCAGCGGCACCGACAGGACGACGGCCTCGACGGCCAGCACGAGCAGCCACCCGGTGACCAGCCCGGTCGTGCCGTGCGACCGCGCGCCCACGACCGCCGCGACCAGCTCGAGCACCGCGAACCCGCCGAGCACCGCGGTGGCCTGCAGCGTGCGGTTCTGCACCCGGCGCAGCGCGACGTAGTGGTCCTTGATCACGAACGGCAGGCCGGCGAGCACGAGCAGCCGCAGGATCGGCGTGCCCTGCTCGGCGTACTCGCTGCCGAACAGCCGCAGCACCCACGGGGCCAGCGGGAACAGCGCGGCGTTCGCGAGCAGGCTGACGGCGAGGCCGAACGGCACGGTGACCCGCATGCGGTCGACCACCTCGCCGGCCCGCCCCTCGGCGGCGGCGAACAGGCTCAGCGAGACGGCGTACGGCAGGGCGAAGACGAAGCCGGTCACCTGCAGCGCCGGGCCGAAGACGCCGTTGTCGCGCGCGCCGAGCAGCACCGTGACCAGCACCGGCAGCAGCATCAGGGGCACCTGCAGCACGGTGTTCAGCGAGTAGTGCCCGGCCGCGCCCCGGCCCAGACCGCGCAGCGCCGACGGCGCCACCAGCCGGCGGTCCTGCTGCAGCGGCCAGCCGCCGCGGGTGCGCCACGACAGCACCGGCAGCGACACCAGGTTGCCGATCGCCCAGGCGGCGAAGATCGTCATGCCGCCGCTGTGCCCGGTGGCGGCGAGGGCGAGCAGCGCCACGATCTTCGTCGCGCTGGCCACGAGGTTGCGCTCGAGCTGCAGCGCCCCGTTGCCCAGCACCAGCACCGACTGGTCGATCACCAGCGCGACGGCCATCAGCGCCGTGCCGATCGCGAACGTGCCGAGCGTGGTCGTCGAGCCGCCGACCGGCCGCAGGTTCTCGGCGCCCAGCAGGTGGATCGCGACGACCGGCACCACGACGGCGAGCACCAGGGTGACGGCACCGGCCACGGCGAGCGCGCTGCGCACGGTCAGCCGGCGGGTGCCCTGCGGCAGGTGCGGGATGCGCGCGATGAGCAGCGTGCCGAGGCCGACCGTGCCGAAGGTGGTGAGCACGTTCATCAGCGACACCGCGGCCTGGCCGATGCCGACCGCCTCGACCGACAGCTGCCGCGCGGCGGTCAGCCAGAACAGCGCGCCGAGCACGCTGGTCGCGGCCTGGGTGCCGACGAGGGAGGCGACGATCCTGCCGATGCGGTGCAGCCCGGCGCGGCTGGTCGCCTCCGGACGGGCGTCGCCCGGCGGAGCGATCACGGCCATGGTGGGTCTCCGTCGGACGGGGGTCGGGTGGACGTCGGTCAGGGGCGTCGTCGACCACTGCCAGGGTACGGGTCGGCACAGGACGCCGGCACCGCTTCTGCTGCTTCGGAGCCGCGGGGGCCGCGGGTTGGCGCGGGTCAGGCCGCCGTCTGCGCGGCGTCCGCCGCGGTCGCGGGGTCGCTCGTCACGGGACGGACGCGCTGGCGCAGCAGCTGGCCGGCGTAGGCGGTGGCGGTGAGCACGAGGCCCTCGACGACCGCGACGCTCTGACCGGGTGCCGCCGGCCGGCCGGCGCGCGGCCGCAGCCCGCGCAGCACCGCCGTCGGGAGGGTGTGCGTCACGTAGGTGCGCTCGGTCGACAGCGCCGAGCCCGACCCGACCAGGCTGCTCACGATCGCCTTCGAGCGGCCCTCGGCGCGGCACCGGGCCCGGAAGTAGCTGCGGGTCGTGCGGGCCGGGGTGACGGCGTGGCGGACGACGGCGTCCGGCACCAGCACGATGGCCCCGCCGGGCACGGACTCGACGGCGCGGATCGACAGCTCCGTCTCCTCGCACCCCGCGGCGTCCGCACCGACCCGCCCGACCAGCGGGCTGAAGCCGCCGATCGACTCCAGCACGCTGCGGCGGAAGCTGAGGTTGGCGCCGATGCCGTTGCGCACGCGGGCCTCGCCCTCGGGCTGCCCGCGGAAGCTGCACCCGACGACCCAGAGGAACTCCTCGGGCATCCAGGCCGGGCGCGGGGCGCGCCAGTCGGGCACCACGTGCCCGCCGACGCCGACCACCTGCGGGTCGGCGTACGGGCGCAGCAGCGCGGCGGCCCAGTGCGGGTCGCAGCGCGCGTCGTCGTCGAGGAACACCACGACGTCGCCCCCGGCCGCCCGGACGCCGGTGTTGCGGGCCCCCGACAGGCCCTGGTGCTCGGTGCTCGCGAGCACCCGCACGCCGGGCAGGTCGCTCAGGCCGCTCTCGGCACGGGTCAGCAGCTCGGCGTTGTGGTCGATGACCAGCAGCACCTCGAGCGGCGCCGGGTCCTGGGCGAGGGCGCTGCGGACGGCGGCCGAGAGGTCGTCCCAGCGGTCCGTCGTGTAGGCGCACACGACGACCGAGTACGTCGGGCGGCTGCTGTCAGGACTCACGGGGCTGGGCACCCACCGAGCGTAACCGCCGGGCCGGTGCGGCGCGGGCTGCTGCGCCAGAGGGACCCCGTATCGTCACGCTCCGCTCACGAGTCGCGCGATCCCGTCGCGCGCTGCGGCAGCTCGTGCAGCCGCACGTCGTGCAGCGCGCCGTCGTCCGCGGTCAGCGTCAGGTAGGTGGCGTGCGGCATCCGGCGCCGGTCGGTCGGTGAACCCGGGTTGAGCAACCGCATCCCGCGGGGACCCGTGCTGTCCCAGGGCACGTGGCTGTGCCCGAACACCAGCACGTCGACGTCGGGGTGGGCGCGCTCGGCCCGCAGCTCGCGCCGGTCGCGCCCACCGGTCTCGTGCACCACCGCGAACCGCAGGCCGCCGAGCGTCGCGTGCGCCACCTCCGGCAGCCGGGCCCGCAGCGCCGCGCCGTCGTTGTTGCCCCAGCAGCCGATCAGCCGCCGCGCCCTGGCCTCGAGGCGGTCGAGCAGGTCGACGTCGACCCAGTCGCCGGCGTGCAGCACGACGTCAGCCGCGTCGACGGCGTCCCACACCTCGGCGGGCAGGTCGCGGGCCCGCTTCGGCAGGTGCGTGTCGGCGAGCAGCAGCAGCTTCGGCACACCGGCATCCTCGCGCGGTTGCGGCCTGCCGGCGCTCGGGCAGGCTCGGAGGCAGACCCCCACCCCGAGGAGCGCCCGACATGACCGACCCGACGCAGACCACCACCACGCTCTTCGAGGCCTGGCAGCGCGGCGACCTCGACGCGGTGCGCGGGGTGCTGCACGACGCGGTGACCTTCCGCGGGCCGGTCGGCAGCGCCGACGGCGCCGACGCGTGCGTGGCCGGCCTGCGCGGCATCGCCCACGTGGCCACCGAGATCCGGGTGCTGAAGGTCTTCACCGACGGGCCCGACGTGCTGACCTGGTTCGACCTGCACACCGGCGGCTCCCGGCCCGCGCCGGTCGCGATGTGGTGCCACGTCGAGGACGGCCGGATCGCCCGCATCCGCGCGACCTTCGACCCGAAGGACCTGCTGGCCCGCCGCTGACGCCGCTGCCGGCCCTGATGGCGCTGACGGCGCTGACGGCGCTGACGGCGCGCGGTCAGGGCCGGTACGGCGGCGCCACGCCCCAGCCCCACCGCGGCACCGGGGCGTGCGGCACCGGCTCGGCGTCCGGCCGGCTGTTGTCCATGGCGATGCGGGTGCCCCACTCGACGTAGCCGACGAGCGCGGCCCGGAACTCGGGGTCGGCCGGCAGCGCGGCGTCGTCGGCGGCCCGGCTCATGGTGGTGGCGAAGCGGAACCGCTGCTCCGCCGTGATGGCGAGCCGCAGGTGGTGCGCCAGCATCCGCTCGTAGCCGCCGATCGCCGTGTAGCCGTCCGGCCCGCCGAGCACCTCGGTCCACCACAGCGTCACGTGCTCGCGGTGCGCCGCAGAGACGCCGCCCGGGAAGAACCCCGACAGCAGGTCGTCGCGCTCGACGCGGTCGTAGAAGGCGTCGATCAGCCGGCGCACGGCGCCCGCACCGCCGGCCCACTCCAGCAGCGTCGGCACGTCCTCGTGGGGGTCGTCGGCCACGTCCGCGACGGTAGCGCCGCGGGCGCTCCGGCGTCAGGCCGCGACGACGACGAGCAGCTGCGCCACGGCGTCGGCGACGGCCGCCCGCGCCGCCGTCAGCGACGGCCGGGGGTCGACCGTCTCGGACGCCGCGAGGGCCTCGCGCACGGCGCCGGTGTAGGCGATGTTCAGGGCGGTGCCGATGTTGACCTTCACCACGCCCGCCTCGATCGCCGCGCGCAGCACGTCGTCGGGCACGCCGGACGACCCGTGCAGCACCAGCGGCACCGGCACGGCCTCGCGCAGCGACGCGATCAGGTCGAGGTCGAGCTGCGCGGTCTGCGAGGTCATGGCGTGCGAGCTGCCGACGGCGACGGCGAGCGCGTCGACGCCGGTCGCGGCCACGAACGCCGCGGCCTGCTCGGGGTCGGTGCGGACGCCGGGCGCGTGGGCGCTCTGCGGCTGGCTGTCCTTGCCGCCGACGTAGCCCAGCTCGGCCTCGACCGCGAGACCCTGCTCGTGCAGCCAGCGGGTCTGCTCGGCGGTGAGGGAGGCGTTGTCGGAGTAGGGGAGCGCGCCGGCGTCGACCATCACCGAGGAGTAGCCGGCGTCGGGCGCGCGCCGCACCAGGTCGACGTCCTCGACGTGGTCGAGGTGCAGGCTGACGTCGACGCCGGCTTCGTCGGCCACCGCCCGCAGCGCCGCGGCGAGCGGCCGGATCGCGCCGTCGTGGAAGCGCACGGCGTTCTGGCTGACCTGCAGGATCACCGGCCGGGCGGCGCGCACCGCGCCGGCCACGATGCCCTCGGCGTGCTCCAGGGTGATGACGTTGAAGGCGGCGACGCCGGTGCGGCGGTCGGCCGCGTCGCGCACGAGCTCGGCGGTGGTCACGAGGGGCATGCGGAGCGCCTTTCCGGCCGTCGGCTGCGGGGTGCCGGTCGCTTGACGCGACCCCAACGAGACGCAACCATATCCACGAGATCCCAAGACGACAACGAGGGAGCACCGTGGCCGCCTTCGCCGGGCTCGACGTCGGCACGACGTCCAGCAAGGCCGTGGTCCTCGACGCCGACGGCCGCACCCTCGGCACCGGCCGCGCCCCGACCACGTGGACGACGACCGTCGACGGCACCGAGATCGACGCCGCCGCGCTGCTGGACTCGGCCCTGACGGCGCTGTCGCTCGCCGCCGACGACGCGGGCGTGCCGGTCGCGGCGGTCGGCGTCACGAGCATGGGTGAGTCGGGCGTGCTGGTGGATGCCGCGGGGCGGGTGCTCGCGCCCGTGGTCGCCTGGCACGACGACCGCGACACCGACGACGTCGCGGCGCTCGCCGACGAGCTGGGCCACGAGGCGTTCGCCGGCGTCGCGGGCAAGCCGCTGCGCGACCAGTTCTCGCTCACCAAGCACCGGTGGCTGCTGCGCAACCTGCCCGCGACCCGTGCCGCGACGCGGCGTCTCGACGTCGGCGGCTGGGTGGTGCGCGGGCTGGGCGGCGAGGAGGTGCTCGAGCTGTCGCTGGCCGGGCGCACCGGCTGGCTCGACGTCGCCGCCCGCGACTGGTGGGACGACGCGCTCGCCTGGTCGGGCGCCACGCGTGCGCTCATGCCGCCGCTCGTCGCGGCGGGCGTGCCGGTCGGCGCGGTGTCGGCCGACGTGTCGCCGCTGCTGCGCCGGGCGGTGCTGACGCTCGCCGGGCACGACCACCAGGCCGCCGCCCTCGGTGCCCGGGCCGACGACGCGGGGGCCGAGCTCGACTCGGCCGGAACCGCCGAGGCGCTCGTGCGCACCATCGCCGACGTGCCCGACCGCGCCGACGTCGCGCGGCTGGCCCGGGGCGGCATCACCACCGACCCGAGCATCCGGCCCGGCTGCTGGACGCTGCTCGGCGGCACCGAGGGCGGCCTCGCCCAGAACCGCGCGCTCGACCTGCTCGGCGTCGGTCCCGACGGGCTGGCCGCGCTCGACGCCGCGGCCGAGCACGCGCCGTCCGGCCGCGTGGTCGTGGGCG
>NZ_BAAHBM010000048.1:0-25506 GCF_054776675.1 Angustibacter aerolatus | reverse complement strand
GTGCGCGCCGGGCCGACCTGCACGCTCACCTGCGCGCTCACCCCCAGGCCACCGGACGACGGCCGCGCAGCGCCCAGCGCTCGGGCCGCTGCGGGGCCGGGGCGGGACGGTGCAGCGCCAGCCCCAGGAAGCCCGCCGCCGCCAGCAGCGCGCCGCCGGCGACCGCCAGGGCCTCGGCGGTGCTCGGGCTCCACCAGCCCAGCAGGACGGTGACGGTGGCCAGGGTGGCCGCCGACGTCGAGAGGGTGACGGTGGCCAGCACCAGGGTCGACGTGGTGGTCGCTCGCATGCCGGGGACGCTAGGCGCGGCGAGCGGGGCGCGGTGCCGCGCCGGCCGACGTCCGGCCGAAGGGGGCGGGGTGGCGCACCGTCGGTGACCGGCGGCGGACGGCGCGTGCGGCGCCCGTCCGGGTGCCTCGGCCGCCCGGCGTGGCAGCGGCCGCACCGAGCGTGACGCGGTGCCCACCGGGCCCGTCGGTGGCGCGGCCTAGACTGCTGCGGTGACGACGCCCTCCGCGTACCTCGACCACGCGGCGACCACCCCCATGGTCCCCGAGGCGGTCGCCGCGATGGCCGACGAGCTGGCCCGGGTGGGCAACCCGTCCTCGCTGCACACCGCCGGCCGCCGCGCCCGCCGCGTCGTCGAGGAGTCGCGCGAGCAGCTGGCCGCCGCCGTGCGGGCCAGGCCCAGCGAGGTGGTGCTCACCAGCGGGGGCACCGAGTCCGACAACCTGGCCGTGATCGGCACCTACCGCGCCCGCCGGCGCGCCGACGACCGTCGCCGCCGGGTGCTCGTGAGCAGCATCGAGCACCACGCCGTGCTCGATGCCACCGAGGCGCTCGCCGCGCACGAGGGCGCCGAGGCGGTGCTGCTGCCGGTCGACCGCACCGGCCGCCTCGACGTCGCGGCGCTCGAGGCCGAGATCGCCCGCGACCCGGCGTCCGTCGCGCTGGTCAGCGTGATGTGGGCGAACAACGAGGTCGGCACCCTGCAGCCGGTCGACGACGTGGTGCGGCTCGCGCACGCGCACGGCGTGCCGGTGCACACCGACGCCGTGCAGGCGGTCGGCCAGGTGCCGGTCGACTTCGCGGCGTCCGGCGTCGACCTGCTCACCGTCACCGCCCACAAGCTCGGCGGGCCGGTGGGCGTCGGTGCGCTGGTCGCCGTCCGCGGTGCCGAGCTCGAGCCGCTGGTGCACGGCGGCGGGCAGGAGCGCGGTGTGCGCAGCGGCACCCTCGACGCCGCGAGCGCGCGGGCCTTCTCGGAGCGCGCCGAGCAGTCCGACGGGTCGCTGCCCGGCCGCGCCGACCGGGTGCGCGCGCTGCGCGACCGGCTGCTGGCCGGCGTCCTGGAGGCGGTGCCCGAGGCGGAGCTGGTGGGCGCGCCGGTCGACCCCGCGCTGCGGCTGCCCGGCAACCTGAACGTCGCGTTCCGCGGGTGCGAGGGCGACTCCCTGCTCTACCTGCTCGACGCCGCCGGCATCGAGTGCTCGACCGGCTCGGCGTGCCAGGCCGGCGTGCCGCAGCCCAGCCACGTGCTGCTCGCGATGGGACTCGACCCGGTGCTGGCCCGTGGTGCGCTGCGGCTGTCGCTCGGCCACTCGACCACCGACGCCGACGTCGACGCCGCGCTCGCCGCCCTGCCCGCCGCGGTCGAGCGGTCGCGCGGCGCGTCCCTGGCCACCCGGGCGTCCTGATGCGGGTGCTGGCCGCGATGAGCGGCGGCGTCGACTCGGCGGTCGCCGCCGCGCGGGCGGTCGAGGCGGGTCACGACGTGGTCGGGGTGCACCTCGCGCTGTCGCGCAGCCCGCAGGCCGAGCGCACCGGCGCTCGCGGCTGCTGCACGATCGAGGACGCCTCGGACGCCCGCCGCAGCGCCGACGTGCTCGGCATCCCGTTCTACGTGTGGGACCTCGCCGAGACCTTCCAGGCCGCGGTGGTCGACGACTTCGTCGCCGAGTACGCCGCCGGGCGCACCCCGAACCCGTGCGTGCGCTGCAACGAGCGGGTCAAGTTCGCGGCGCTGCTCGACCGGGCGGTGGCGCTGGGCTTCGACGCGCTGTGCACCGGTCACTACGCGCGCGTCGAGGGCGGCCGGCTGCTGCGCGCGGCCGACCACCGCAAGGACCAGTCGTACGTGCTGGGGGTGCTGACGCCCGAGCAGATCGCCCGCGCCGTGCTGCCGCTGGGCGGGTCGGTGAAGGACGACGTGCGCGCCGAGGCCGCGCGCCGGGGCCTGCCGGTCGCCGCCAAGCCCGACAGCTACGACGTGTGCTTCGTGCCGGACGGCGACACCGCGGGCTGGCTCGCCGACCGGCTCGGGTCGCGGCCGGGGGAGGTGCGCGACGAGCAGGGCGCGGTGCTCGGCCACCACGACGGGGCGTACGCGTTCACCGTCGGGCAGCGCAAGGGCCTGCGGATCGGACGCCCCGCCGCGGACGGCCGCCCCCGCTACGTGCTCGACGTGCAGCCGGTCAGCGGCACCGTCGTGGTCGGCCCGGCCGAGCGGCTCGACGTGCTCGGGCTGCGCTGCGGCCCGGTGCGCTGGTGCGGGCCGGCCGCGCGCGACGGCGACCGGCTGCGGGTGCAGGTGCGCGCCCACGGCGAGGCGGTGCCCTGCACGGTGCGACTGACCGACGACGACGGCGTGGGCGATCGGCTCGTCGTCGAGCTCGAGCGCCCGCTGCGCGGGGTCGCACCCGGCCAGGCCGCCGTGCTGTACGACGGCGACCGGGTCGTCGGGGCGGCCACGATCGCGGCCACCGACCGCACGGTGCAGCCCGCGTGAGCGACCATGCGCGGGGGGCCGAGGGCGGCCTGCTGCTGCCCGGATCCGGCAGCGACGCGGCGGTCGAGCCCGAGCCCACCGGCGCCGTGGCGACCGGCCTGGGCAGCTGGCCGGGCACCGACGTCGCCGAGGCGCTGCGCGTGGTGAGCGGCGAGCTGCCAGACCTGCCGCACCAGCCCGAGCTGCCGGGCCGCGGGCCGGGCGCCGACCTGATCGGGCGGTCGGCGGCGCGGCTCGTCGACCTGCCGGTCGACCTGCAGCCGATGGGCTGGCGCCTGGTGTCGCACCCCGGCCGCGACCAGGCCAGGGCCGAGGCGTTCTGGCGCGAGGACCTCGACCGGCTCGCCGCCGCCTTCGACGGGTGGACCGGGCCGCTGAAGCTGCAGCTGGCCGGACCCTGGACCCTCGCCGCGTCGGTGTGGCTGCCCCGCGGCGAGCGCGCCGTCGTCGACCCCGGCGCGGTGCGCGACGTCACCGGGTCGCTCGCCGAGTCGGCCGCCGAGCTGGTGCGCCAGGTGCGCGGGCTGGTGCCCGGCGCGCGGGTCGTCCTGCAGCTCGACGAGCCGTCGCTGCCCGCCGTGCTGGCCGGGCACCTGCCCACCGCGTCCGGCTACGGCGTGCTGCGGGCGATCGAGCCGGGCACCGCCGAGCGGGCGATCACCGACGTCGTCGACGCCGTGCACGCAGCGGGTGCGACGACGGCGGTGCACTGCTGCGCTCCCGACACCCCGGTCGCGCTGCTCGCCCGCACCGGCGCCGACGCGCTCTCCCTCGACACCTCGCTGCTCGGCCCGAACGGGTGGGAGTCGGTCGCCGCCGCCGTCGAGGCCGGCACCCGGTGCTGGGCGGGCGTGCTGCCGACGTCCGGACCGCTGCCCGGCACGGGGCAGGTGGCCGGTGGGCTGGTCGCCGCGTGGCGCCGCGTGGGTCTGCCGCTCGCCGGGCTGCGCGAGGTCGTGGTCACGCCGACGTGCGGCCTCGCGGGTGCCGCACCCGCTTCGGCTCGGGCCGTGCTGGCCCGGGCCGTCGAGGTCGCCCGCGAGGTCGACGAGCGCGCGCAGGACTGAGTCGGGGCGCGCGGGCGCGGAGGCCGGGCGGTTGTCGGTGGCCTGCGGCAGAGTGTCGACCGTGAGCCGCAGCACCGAGCAGCCCCCCGCCGAGCCGATCGACCACGTCGAGCCGAGCGAGCCCAGCGAGCAGGCCGGCGCCGCCGTGCCCGCCGAGGCGCGGCACGAGTGGGACGACCTGGCCGACCAGGTGCGCGGGCACCGCTTCGCCTACTACGTGCGCGACGCGCCCAGCATCAGCGACGGCGAGTTCGACGCGCTGATGCACCGGCTCGAGGCGCTGGAGGAGGCGCACCCGGGGCTGCGGGTGCCCGACAGCCCCACGCAGACCGTCGGCGGCACGTTCTCGACCGAGTTCGGCGCGGTCGACCACCTCGAGCGGATGCTGAGCCTCGACAACGTCTTCAGCACCGACGAGCTCACGGCGTGGGCGGCCCGGGTCGAGCGCGACGGCGGCGACGGCGGCTGGCACTGGCTGTGCGAGCTGAAGGTCGACGGCGTCGCCATCGACCTGGTCTACGAGCACGGCCGCCTGGTGCGCGGCGCCACCCGCGGCGACGGCCGCACCGGCGAGGACGTCACGCTGAACGTGCGCACGCTGCGCGACGTGCCGCAGCGGCTGCAGGGCGACGACCTGCCCGCGCTGGTCGAGGTGCGCGGCGAGGTGTACTTCCCGGTCGAGGCGTTCGAGGAGCTGAACGCCGGGCTGGTCGAGGCCGGTCGCGCGCCGTTCGCGAACCCGCGCAACGCGGCCGCCGGATCGTTGCGGCAGAAGGACCCGAAGGTCACCGCGACCCGTCCGCTGCACCTCATCGTGCACGGCCTCGGCGCCCGCGACGGGTTCGACATCACCCGGCAGTCGCAGGCCTACGAGCTGCTGCACGCCTGGGGGCTGCCGACCAGCCCGCACGTGCGGGTCGTCGACGACGTCGCCGGGGCCGTCGAGATGGTCCGGTACTACGGCGAGCACCGGCACGACGTCGAGCACGAGATCGACGGCATCGTGGTGAAGGTCGACGAGCTGTCGGTGCAGCGCCGGCTCGGGTCGACCAGCCGGGCGCCGCGCTGGGCGATCGCCTACAAGTTCCCGCCGGAGGAGGTCACGACCCGGCTGCTCGACATCCAGGTCAACGTCGGCCGCACCGGCCGGGTGACGCCGTTCGGCGTGATGGAGCCGGTGCTCGTCGCCGGCTCCACCGTCTCGATGGCCACCCTGCACAACGCCTCCGAGGTGCGACGCAAGGGCGTCTGGATCGGCGACACGGTGGTGCTGCGCAAGGCGGGCGACGTGATCCCCGAGATCCTCGCGCCGGTGCTCGGCGCCGACGGCGAGCACGCCGAGGGCGCCCGCGAGTTCGTCATGCCGACGCACTGCCCGGCCTGCGGCACCGAGCTCGCACCGCAGAAGGAGGGTGACGCCGACATCCGCTGCCCGAACACGCGCTCGTGCCCGGCGCAGCTGCGCGAGCGCCTGTTCCACGTCGCCTCGCGCGGCGCGTTCGACATCGAGGCGCTGGGCTACGAGAGCGCGTCGGCGCTGCTCGACGCCGGCCGGGTGCAGGACGAGGGCGACCTGTTCCGCCTCACCGAGGCCGCGCTGACCGGCGTCCCGGCCTTCACCAAGAAGGACGGCACGCTCTGGGCCAACGGCCGCAAGCTGCTCGACAACCTCGAGAAGGCCAAGCAGCAGCCGCTGTGGCGGGTGCTCGTCGCGCTGTCGATCCGGCACGTCGGGCCGACGGCGGCGCGCGCGCTGGCCCGAGAGCTCGGGTCGCTGCAGCGGATCCGCGAGCTGGCCGCCGGCGACCAGGCCTCCCTGGCGCAGGTCGAGGGTGTCGGCCCCACGATCGCCGAGGCGCTGCACGACTGGTTCGACATCGGCTGGCACGCCGCCCTGGTCGACAAGTGGGCCGAGGACGGCGTCCGGATGCAGGACGAGCGCGACGAGTCGACCCCCCGCACCCTGGAGGGGCTGAGCATCGTCGTCACGGGCTCGCTGGAGGGGTTCAGCCGCGACGAGATCCGCGAGGCGATCCTCGGGCACGGCGGCAAGGCGTCCGGGTCGGTGTCGAAGAAGACGTCGTACGTCGTGGTCGGCGAGAACCCCGGCACCAAGCACGACAAGGCGGTCGAGCTGGGGGTGCCCGTGCTCGACGAGGCCGGCTTCCGGCAGCTGCTCGCCGAGGGCCCGCCGCCCGCCGCCCCGACCGACGAGCCGCCGGCCGCCCCGGATCCGGTCACCTGACGGCCCCGGCTTCAGGTCCGTCGGGCCGCTGCCGATGGGCACCAGGGGCCGCAGGACGCGCGCCACGACGACAGCCACGACAGCCAGGACGGCGAGGTGACGGTGAGCGCGACGCACGACGCGGTGGTGCACCAGCACCCGCAGCCGACCGCCGCTCACGCAGCACGCGTCGTCTCCGCGGCCTCGGTCGAGGCCCGCAACGACGTCACGTCCGCGGCGCACCCCCGGCTCTTCGCCAACTACCTGACGCTCGTCACCGTGCTCGGCGTCGGGCTGCTGGCCCTGGTGCTGCTGCGGCTCGACCCGCGGGTGCTGGCCCACGTGCCGCCCGGTCAGCTGCTGGCGCTGGGGACCTGCCTGGCGCTCGTCGTGCTCGGCGAGGTGCGGCCGGTGCTGGGGTCGGGCACCGCCGACCCGAACGGCGTCACGCTCTCGACGACGTTCGTGTTCCCGGTGCTGCTGCACCAGGGGCTGGTGCCCGCCGTCGTCCTGCACGCGGTGGCCATCACGATCTCCGGGCTCGTCGAGCGCAAGTCGGCACGGCGCACCCTGTTCAACCTCGGCCAGTACGTGCTGACCGGCGCCGCCGGGTGGGCTGTGCTGGCCGCCGCCGGCCGGCGGCCCACGCTCGAGCACCCCTGGGTGCCGGCGACGCTGTGGGACCTGCTGCCGATCGTGCTCGCCGCCGTCGCCTGCTTCGCCGCGAACAACGTGCTGGTGTGGATCGCCGTCGCCGCGTTCGAGGGCGAGCACCCGTGGCGGCTCATGCGCGACGACCTGCCCTTCCAGGCCGCGGTCTCGTGCGCGCAGTACGGCCTGGCCCCGCTCGTCGTCGTGCTCATGCAGCACGCGCCGCAGCTCGTGGTGCTGACCGTCGTGCCGATGATCGCCATCGAGCGCAGCGCCGCCGCGTCGCGGGTCAGCCACGAGCAGGCCACCCACGACGACCTGACCGGCCTGGCCAACCGCAAGCAGCTGGTGCACGAGGCGACCCACGCGATCGCCGACTCCGCCCGCACCGGCGAGCCCTGCGCGCTGTTCCTGCTCGACCTCGACCGCTTCAAGGAGGTCAACGACGCGCTCGGCCACCAGGTCGGCGACGCCGTGCTGCGGGCGGTGGCCACCCGGCTCACCGGCGCGCTGCGCCCCGAGGACCTCGTGGCGCGGCTCGGCGGCGACGAGTTCGCCGTGCTGCTGCGCCGGGTGCGCGACGTCGAGGCCGCCCTGGAGGTGGCCGTGCGGCTGCAGGCCGCCCTCGACGTGCCGCTCGAGATCGACGGGCAGGCCATCGACCTCGAGGGCAGCATCGGCGTCGCGCTCGTGCCCGACCACGCCGACGCCTACGAGGTGCTGTTCACCCGCGCCGACATCGCCATGTACCTGGCCAAGCACGAGCGCACCGGCGTCGAGGTCTACGAGTCCTCGCGCGACGAGAGCTCGGCCTCGCGCATGGGCATCATCAGCGGGCTGCGCACCGCCATCGAGCGCGGCCAGCTCGAGCTGCACTACCAGCCGAAGGCGACGCTCGACGAGAAGCGGGTGGTCGGCGTCGAGGCGCTGGTGCGCTGGCGGCACCCCGTGCGCGGCCTCGTGCCGCCCGACCAGTTCATCCCCGTCGCCGAGCAGTCGGGCCTGATGCGCCGGCTGACCGACGAGGTCATCGAGCTGGCGCTGGCCCAGATGGGGCGGTGGACGGCGCTCGGCATGCGGGTGCCGGTCGCGGTCAACGTGTCGTTCCGCGACCTGGTCGACCTCGAGCTGGTCGGCCGGCTGCGGCAGCGGCTCGCCCACCACGGCGTCGAGCCGGCGCTGCTCACCCTCGAGATCACCGAGCGGGTGCTGACGGCCGACCTCGACACCGCGCGGATCACCCTCGAGGCCCTGCGCGACCTCGGCGTCGGGCTGTCGCTCGACGACTTCGGCACCGGCTGGTCGTCGTTGCGGCTGCTGCGCGAGCTGCCGGTCACCGAGATCAAGATCGACCGCAGCTTCGTCTGGCGGGCGGTGACCGAGCCCGACGACGAGGTCGTGGTGCGCGGCCTGACCGAGATGGCCCACCGGCTCGGGCTGCAGGTGGTCGCCGAGGGCATCGAGACCGAGGAGACCTGGCAGCTCATCGGCTCGCTGCACTGCGACTCCGCGCAGGGGTGGCACCTGGCCCGGCCGCTGCTCGCGGACGACGCCACCCGCTGGCTGGCCGAGCGACTGCTGCCCGGCGTCCCGCCGATCGCCGAGCCGGGCTGCCCGCCGGTCGCGCCGGTCGTGGACGCGCCGGCTGTGGACGCGCAGCCTGTGGACGCCTGACCTCCGTCCACAGCGGCACCGCCCCGCGCCGGGGTGACGGGCCCCGCCCATAGACTCTCGGCATGTCCTCAGAACCGTCGCTGACCCGCGACGACGTCGCGCACCTGTCGAGCCTGGCGCGCATCCAGGCCGACGACGCCGAGCTCGACCGCCTCCAGGGCGAGCTGGCCCAGATCCTCGACGCGGTCGCTCGCGTGCAGGAGGCCGCGACCGACGACGTGCCGCCGATGTCGCACCCGCTGCCGCTGTCGAACGTCACGCGTCCCGACGAGCCGCGGCCGAGCCTGAGCGCCGAGCAGGCGCTCGCGGGCGCCCCCGCGAGCGAGGAGCAGCGCTTCCGGGTGCCGCGCATCCTGGAGGAGGACTGATGAGCGACCACGACCTCGTCCGCACCACCGCCGCCCGGCAGGCCGAGCTGCTGCAGGCCGGTGAGGTGTCGTCGGTCGAGCTGACGCAGGCGCACCTCGACCGCATCGACGCCGTCGACGGCGCCGTGCACGCCTACCTGCACGTCGACGCCGAGGGTGCGCTCGCCGCCGCCCGCGCGGTCGACGACGCGCGCGCCGCGGGGGAGCAGCTGCACCCGCTCGCCGGCGTGCCGGTCGCCGTCAAGGACGTCGTGACCACCAAGGGCCTGCCGACGACCGCCGGCTCGCGCATCCTCGAGGGCTGGGTGCCGCCGTACGACGCGACGCTGGTGCAGCGCCTGCGGGCGGCCGGCAGCGTGCTGCTGGGCAAGACGAACATGGACGAGTTCGCCATGGGCTCCTCCACCGAGCACTCGGCGTACGGCCCCACCCGCAACCCGTGGGACCTCGACCGCATCCCCGGCGGCTCGGGCGGTGGCTCGGCCGCGGCGGTCTGCGCCTTCGAGGCGCCGCTCGCGATCGGCACCGACACCGGCGGCTCGATCCGGCAGCCGGCCGCGGTCACCGGCACGGTCGGCGTGAAGCCGACGTACGGCGGGGTGTCGCGCTACGGACTCATCGCGCTCGCCAGCAGCCTCGACCAGGCCGGGCCGTGCACCCGCTCGGTGCTCGACGCCGCGCTCCTGCACGAGGTGATCGGCGGGCACGACCCGATGGACTCCACCAGCATCGACGCCCCCGTGCCCGCGGTCGTGCAGGCCGCACGGGCCGCGAGCGACCCCGGTGCGGCGCTGGCCGGCGTCCGCGTCGGGGTGATCCGGGAGCTGAACGGCGACGGGTTCCAGCCGGGCGTGCGCAGCCGCTTCGACGAGGCGGTGGCCCTGCTGGCCGAGGCCGGCGCCGAGGTCGTCGAGGTCTCGTGCAGCAGCTTCGACCTCGCCCTCGCGGCGTACTACCTGATCCTGCCGAGCGAGGCGAGCAGCAACCTCGCCAAGTTCGACGCCATGCGGTACGGCCTGCGGGTGGCGCCCGAGGGCGTGGCCGCCCCGACCGCGGAGCAGGTCATGGCCGCCACCCGCGAGGCCGGTTTCGGCGACGAGGTGAAGCGCCGGATCATCCTGGGCACGTACGCGCTGTCCAGCGGGTACTACGACGCCTACTACGGCCAGGCGCAGAAGGTGCGCACGCTCATCGCCCGCGACTTCGCGGCCGCGTTCGAGCAGGCCGACGTGCTGGTCTCGCCGACGGCGCCCACCACCGCCTTCCGGCTCGGCGAGAAGCTCGACGACCCGGTCGCGATGTACCTCAACGACGTGGCGACCATCCCGGCGAACCTCGCCGGGCTGCCGGGCATGTCGCTGCCGGCCGGCCTCGCCGACGAGGACGGTCTGCCGGTCGGCCTGCAGCTGCTCGCGCCGGCCACGGCCGACGACCGGCTCTACCGCGTCGGCGGCGCGCTCGAGGCGCTGCTCGAGCAGCGCTGGGGCGGACCACTGCTCGACCGTGCGCCCGCGCTGACAGGGAGGATCCCGGCATGACCACGATCGCGTCCGACGAGGTCCTCGCCTACGACGAGGCGGTGCAGCGCTTCGACCCGGTGCTCGGCCTCGAGGTGCACGTCGAGCTCTCGACCCGCACCAAGATGTTCTGCGGCTGCAGCACCGTCTTCGGCGCCGAGCCCAACACGCAGGTGTGCCCGGTGTGCCTCGGCCTGCCGGGGGCCCTGCCGGTGGTTAACGCCGCCGCCGTCGAGTCGGCCATCCGCATCGGGCTGGCTCTGGGCTGCACGATCACGCCCTGGGGGCGCTTCGCGCGCAAGAACTACTTCTACCCCGACATGCCGAAGAACTTCCAGACGTCGCAGTACGACGAGCCGATCGCGGTCGACGGCCACCTCGACGTCGTGCTCGACGACGGCAGCTCCTACCGGGTCGACATCGAGCGCGCGCACATGGAGGAGGACACCGGCAAGTCGCTGCACGTGGGCGGCGCCACCGGCCGCATCCACGGCGCCGACCACTCGCTCGTCGACTACAACCGGGCGGGCATCCCGCTCATCGAGATCGTCACGCGGCCGTTCGAGGGCGCCGGCGACCGCACGCCGGAGGTGGCGCGGGCCTACGTGGCGGCGCTGCGCGACCTGCTGCGGGCGCTGGGCGTCTCCGACGTCCGCATGGAGCAGGGCTCGCTGCGCTGCGACGCCAACGTGTCGCTGCGGCCGCGCGCCGCCACGCCGCAGGAGCAGGCGCAGGTGCCGTTCGGCACCCGCACCGAGACGAAGAACGTCAACTCGCTGCGCAGCGTCGAGCGGGCGGTGCGCTACGAGATCTGCCGCCAGGCGGCCCGGCTGAGCGCGGGCGGTTCCATCGTGCAGGAGACGCGCCACTGGCAGGAGGGCGCCGGCCTCACGACGTCCGGCCGGCCCAAGTCGGACGCCGACGACTACCGGTACTTCCCCGAGCCCGACCTGGTGCCGGTCGCCCCCGACGCGGCCGAGGTCGAGCGGCTGCGCGCCACCCTGCCCGAGGCCCCGCCGCTCCGCAGACGCCGCCTGCAGGACGCGTGGGGCTTCAGCGACCTCGAGATGCGCGACCTGGTGAACGCCGGGGCCACCGAGCTCGTCGAGCAGACCGTCGCCGCCGGGGCGTCGCCGGCAGCGGCCCGCAAGTGGTGGTCCGGCGAGCTGAGCCGCCGCGCCAACGCCGAGGGCCGCGAGCTCGCCTCGGTGCCGGTCACCCCGGAGCAGGTGGCGCAGCTCGCCGGCCTGGTGGAGTCCGGGCGGATCAACGACACCATCGCCCGGCAGGTGCTCGACGGCGTGCTGGCGGGGGAGGGGTCGCCCGAGGAGGTCGTGACCGCCCGCGGGCTCGAGGTCGTCTCCGACGACGGCGCCCTCGGTGCGGCCGTCGACCGCGCCATCGAGGCGAACCCCGACGTCGCGCAGAAGATCCGCGACGGCAAGGTGGCCGCGGCCGGCGCGCTCATCGGTGCGGTCATGAAGGAGATGCGCGGGCAGGCCGACGCGGCGCGGGTGCGCGAGCTGGTGCTCGAGCGCCTGTCCTGACCCGGCGGCGGTGCCGAGGGCGGCGCCCGGTTGCCCAGGCCGGGTGTCGGGTCGGCGGTCGTCCTGACGGTGCCGCGAGCCCGCAGCGGACGGCAGGTGCTTGGACGTGCAAGTTGCCGCGTCGGTTCAGCGTCCCCGGCCGGACGCCGATAGACACCGGGTGCAGGTGTCGACGCAGGAGCGCTCGCGGCTGGCGCTCGTGCTCGTCGCAGCCGGCGTCGCCGCGGCAGCCGTCGTGTTCCTGCTCGGCCTCGTCAGCGACCCGGCGGCGCACCTCGACCTGGTGGTCGGCGACCTGGCGAGCGGGGCGCTCGCCGTGGCCACCGGACTGGCGCTGCTCGTCGCGCTGCACCGCTCGGCCCCCGCGGCCCGGCCGTCCCTGCGCCTGATGTCGGTGGCGATGCTGCCCTGGGGTCTCGGCCAGCTGCTGAACGGCACCTCCTTCCTGCTCGGCACCGGCACCGTGCTGGGCCTCGGTGACCGGCTGTCGCTCTGCGCCGCGCCGATCGCGTTCGCCGGGCTGCTGCGGATGCCGCGCCCGCGCACCAGCCGCGTGCAGTGGGGACGGCTCGGGCTCGACGCCACCCTGCTCGGCGCGGTCGCCGCTCTCGTCCTGTGGCAGACCGGCTTCCACGACGTGCTCGGCCCCCACGGGCTGGACGCCGTGTCGGCCACGGCGCTCGGCACGATCGTCGCCGAGCTGCTCATCGTCTCGCTGCTGCTGCTCGCCTGGCTGCGCGACCTCGACCCGGCGCTGCTGCTCGCCATCCTCGGCGTCGGGCTCTACACCGTCGCCGACCTGGTGATCATCCTGGCCGCCGCGCACGGTCACGCGGTGCCGACGGCGGCGCCGGCCATGTGGTGCGTCGCGATGCCGGTCATCGGGCTGGCGCTGCGCCGGCTCGACCCGGCCCGCACCGCCGAGGGCGAGACGCTGCTGTCGGACCTGCGCGTGACGTCGGTGACGTCGGTGCTGGCGCTCGGCTGCCTGCTGGCCTCGCTGGTCACCGTCGCCGTGCACGGTCAGCTCGACCACGTGTCGGTCGGCCTGGCGCTGTGCGCGCTCGTCGTGCACCACGGCCGCGAGCTCCACGGGGCGGTCGCCCGCCGGGCGCAGCTGGCCAGGCTCACCGAGCAGGCGCTCACCGACCCGCTCACCGGGCTGGGCAATCGTCGGGCCATGCAGCAGGCGCTCGCCCGGCTCGACGAGGGCCAGCACGCCGTGCTCTCGGTCGACCTCGACGGCTTCAAGGAGGTCAACGACCTCCTCGGCCACACCCGCGGCGACCAGCTGCTGGTCGCCGTCGCCGCCCGCCTGCGCGAGGGCGTGCCCGCGGACGCGCAGGTGTTCCGCATCGGCGGTGACGAGTTCGCCGTGGTCGTGCCCGGCGACGCGCTGCACGCCGAGCGGGTGGGCGAGGCGGTGCTGGTCGCCGCCCGCGCGGCCGCGGCCGACGTGCAGGGCTCCGGCGCGGTCGGCGTGTCGGCGAGCGTGGGGGTGGCGCGCCTCGGCGACCGCACCGGCGCCGGGTCCGGCGACGAGGACGCGCTGGCGGTGCTCGTCGAGAGCGGCGCGGCGCTGCGCAGCGCGAAGCGGGCCGGCCGCGACCGGGTCGAGACGTACGACGGGGCGGTGGCGGCGACGCACCGGCGGGGGCTGCTGCTCGAGCGCCGGCTGCGGCAGACGCTGGCCGACGGCGGTCTCGACGTGCACTACCAGCCCGTCGTCGCGCTCGGCTCCCGCCAGGTGGTCGGCCTCGAGGCGCTCGCCCGCTGGGACGACCAACTGCTGGGCCGGGTGACGCCCGACGAGTTCGTGCCGCTCGCCGAGCGCTCGGGGCTCGTCGTCGAGCTGGGCCGGCAGGTGATCGAGCGCACCCTGCGCGAGCTGGGTGCCGCGCCGTGGCTGCCGCGCGACGTCCGCCTCGCCGTGAACGTCTCACCGGTGCAGCTGCGCGCCGCGGACTTCGCGGACGACCTCCTGCAGACGCTCGCGCAGCACGACGTCGACCCGGGCCGGTTCGTCGTGGAGGTCACCGAGCAGGTCTTCGTCGACGAGGACGACGGCGGCACGCGGCAGCTGACCCGGCTGCGGGACGGCGGCGTGCAGGTCGCGATCGACGACTTCGGCAGCGGCTACTCGAACCTGGCCTACCTCGGCCGGCTGCCCGCCACGATCCTGAAGGTCGACCGCTCGATCACCGAGGGCGTGCTCACCGACCACCGCTCGGCCGCGATCCTGCGGGCCGTCGTCGACCTCGGCGCCGCTCTGCCGATCGACGTCTGCGTCGAGGGCATCGAGACCGGTCCGCAGCACGACCTGGTGCGCGACACCGGCGCGCTGTTCGGCCAGGGCTGGCTGTACGGCGCGGCCGTGCCGGCTGCCGAGCTGCCCGCGCTGCTGGCCCGGATCGCCGCGTCGGCGCCCCGCGTCAGCCCAGCGTGAGCCGCAGCAGCTGGTCGTCGCCGGGTCGCGGGGTGCCGCGGAAGGTGTTGCTCGTCAGGGCGAGCAGCGTGCCGTCGCGGTCGAAGGCCACCGCCCGCAGCCGGCCGTGCCGACCCTCGAGCAGCGACTCCGGACGCCCGGCGCCGCCGGACCCGGTGAGCGGCACCCGCCACACCCGCTGCCCGGCCAGCGCCGCCAGCCACACCGACCCGCGGCCGACCGCCAGGCCGCTGGGCGAGGCGTCGTCGGTGCGCCACTGCCGCAGCGGCGGGGTGAACCCCCGGGCGACGTCGTCGGCGGTGCCGGCGCCCTCGACCTGCGGCCAGCCGTAGTCGCGGCCGGGTTCGATCCGGTTCAGCTCGTCCCACGTGTCCTGCCCGAACTCGTCGGCGTACATCCGCCCCTGCGCGTCCCAGCCGATGCCCTGCACGTTGCGGTGCCCGAGCGTCCACACCGGTGAGCCGGCGAACGGGTTGCCCGGCGCGGGGTCGCCGTCCGTGGTGATGCGCAGGATCTTGCCACCGAGAAACCGTCGGTCCTGGGCGCGCTCGCGCTGACCGGCGTCGCCGGTGGTGACGTACAGGTACCCGTCGGGGCCGAAGGCGAGTCGCCCGCCGTCGTGGTTGCCCGCCTTCGGGATGCCGTCGAGCAGCACGCGCGGCGCACCGAGCCGGTCGCCGTCCAGCGACATCCGCACGACGCGGTTGTCGGCCTCGGCGGTCAGGTAGGCGAACAGCCGCGTCGGGTCGTCGGGGTCGACGGCGATGCCGAGCAGCCCGCCCTCGCCGCCCGGCACGACACCGGGCACCCGCCCGTCCGGCCCCGTCGCGCGCAGCCGCACGACCTCGCCGTCCGGCTGCACGCGCACCACGGTGGCCTCGTCGCGCTGCGACACCAGCACCGAGCCGTCGGCCATCGGCACCAGCCCCCACGGCACCCGCAGGTCGCGGGCCAGCACCTGCTCCCCGGTCACCCGGGTCGCGGTGCCGGTCGACGCGCCCGAGGTGGACGCGGCCGGGACCGACGGTGACGCCGGTGCGGACGCCGGGGTGGACGACGCAGGCGAGGTACCGGACCCCGCTCGCGGTGCGGCGTCGTCGTCCGTCGCGGCCGAGCAGGCGGGCACCGCGAGCAGCGCACCGGCGAGCAGGGCGACGAGCAGCGGGCGTCCCATCCACCGAGTGTGCACCGTCCCGGCGGGGCCGGCCCCGCGGCCGCGGCATACCGTGGCGCGCATGAGCGACCTCGTCGTGACGCTGCCCGAAGCCCGGCTCGCCGAGGCGGTCACCGCACCGGACGGCGTCGCCGTCGAGGTCTGGGACCCCGCCCGCGGGCTCGACGACGTGGCCCGCCGCGCGACCGTCGTCGTGCCGCCGTACGCCGCCGGCACCACCGGGTTCGAGGTGCTCGGGCAGCTGCCCGACCTGCGCCTGGTGCAGACCCTGACCGCCGGGTACGACGACGTGGTGCGGCACCTGCCGGACGGCGTGGCGCTGGCCAACGCGGTGGGGCTGCACGACGCCAGCACCAGCGAGATCGCGGTGACGCTCGCGCTGTCGGTGCTGCGCGGCGTCCCCGAGTTCGTGCGCGCCGGCGACCGCGGCGAGTGGGCGCCTGCGCGCCGGCTCGCGCTCGCCGACCGCCGGGTGCTGGTCGTCGGGTACGGCGGCGTCGGCGCGGCCGTGGCCGCCCGGGTGCTGCCGTTCGAGCCGGTCGCGGTCACCGGCGTCGGCAGCCGGGCGCGCGCCGCGGGGCCCGACGGCGTGCCGGTGCACGGCGTCGACGAGCTGCCCCGGCTGCTGCCCGAGCACGACGTCGTGGTGCTCACCGTGCCGCTCACCGACGCCACCCGGCACCTGGCCGACGACGCGTTCCTCTCGGCGATGCCGGACGGCGCGGTGCTGGTCAACGTCGCCCGCGGCCCGGTCGTCGACACCGACGCGCTGCTCGACCACCTGCGGCGGGGCCGGCTCGTGGCCGGGCTCGACGTCACCGACCCCGAGCCGCTGCCCGCCGACCACCCGCTCTGGACCGCGCCGAACGTGCTGATCACCCCGCACGTCGGTGGCGCCACCTCGGCGTTCCCGCCGCGGGCCGTGCGGCTGCTGCAGGAGGTCGTCGACCGGCTGGCAGTCGGCCGTCGTCCGCGCGGCGTGGTGGTCGCGAACGGCTGGACGGACGGGCTGACCGCGGACTGACGGATCGCCCTCGTCCGCCCACCGGGACCGGCGTCCCACCACCCGGACCGCGGCGTAGCATCCGGGCCATGACGACGACCGACGCCACGACCTCGACGCAGCCCGACATCAAGCCCCGCAGCCGCGTCGTCACCGACGGCCCGGAGGCCACCGCCTCGCGCGGCATGCTGCGTGCGGTCGGCATGGGCGACGAGGACTTCGCCAAGCCGCAGGTCGGCGTCGCGAGCAGCTGGAACGAGATCACCCCCTGCAACCTGCCGCTCGACCGGCTGGCGAAGTCGGTGAAGGACGGCGTGCACGCGGCCGGCGGGTACCCGCTGGAGTTCGGCACGATCTCGGTGTCCGACGGCATCTCGATGGGCCACGAGGGCATGCACTACTCGCTGGTCAGCCGCGAGGTCATCGCCGACAGCGTCGAGACCGTGGTCAGCGCCGAGCGGCTCGACGGCACCGTGCTGCTGGCCGGCTGCGACAAGTCGCTGCCCGGCATGCTCATGGCCGCCGCCCGCCTCGACCTGTCGAGCGTGTTCCTCTACGCCGGGTCGATCCTGCCGGGCATCGCCAAGCTCTCCGACGGCACCGAGAAGGAGGTCACGATCATCGACGCCTTCGAGGCCGTCGGTGCGTGCGCCCGCGGCCTCATGCCGCCCGCCGACCTCGACGCCATCGAGCGCGCGATCTGCCCCGGCGAGGGCGCGTGCGGCGGCATGTACACCGCGAACACCATGGCCAGCGCGGCCGAGGCGCTCGGCATGTCGCTGCCCGGCAGCGCGGCCCCGCCCGCCACCGACCGCCGCCGCGACGGCTTCGCCCGCCGCTCCGGCCAGGCCGTCGTCGAGATGCTGCGGCAGGGCATCACCGCCCGCCAGATCATGACGCGCGAGGCCTTCGAGAACGCGATCGCCGTCGTCATGGCGTTCGGTGGCTCGACGAACGCCGTCCTGCACCTGCTGGCGATCGCGCACGAGGCCGACGTCGACCTCAGCCTCGACGACTTCCGCCGCGTCGGCGCGCGCGTGCCGCACCTGGCGAACGTCAAGCC
Organism: Angustibacter aerolatus; assembly: GCF_054776675.1. Taxonomy (NCBI): domain Bacteria; kingdom Bacillati; phylum Actinomycetota; class Actinomycetes; order Kineosporiales; family Kineosporiaceae; genus Angustibacter; species Angustibacter aerolatus. The sequence goes on along the minus strand of NZ_BAAHBM010000048.1, from coordinate 7,984 downwards.
GTTCGGCCGCTACGTCATGAAGGACGTCGACCACGTCGGCGGCGTGCCCGTCGTCATGCGCGCGCTGCTCGACGCCGGGCTGATGCACGGCGACGTGCTGACGGTCACCGGCCGCACGCTCGCCGAGAACCTCGCCGAGATCGCCCCGCCCGACGTCGACGGCAAGGTGCTGCGCGCCATGGCCGAGCCGATCCACCGCACCGGCGGCATCACGATCCTCGAGGGCACGCTCGCCCCCGAGGGCGCCGTGGTGAAGTCGGCCGGCTTCGACGAGGACGTCTTCGAGGGCACCGCCCGCGTGTTCGACGGCGAGCGCGGCGCGATGGACGCCGTCGAGGACGGCACGCTGCAGCCAGGCGACGTCGTCGTCATCCGCTACGAAGGCCCCAAGGGCGGGCCCGGCATGCGCGAGATGCTCGCCGTCACCGGTGCGATCAAGGGCGCGGGGCTCGGCAAGGACGTGCTGCTGCTCACCGACGGCCGGTTCAGCGGCGGCACCACCGGCCTGTGCGTCGGCCACGTCGCCCCCGAGGCGGTCGACGGCGGGCCCATCGCCTTCGTGCGCGACGGCGACCGCATCCGGCTCGACGTCGCGCAGGGCCGCCTCGACCTGCTCGTCGACCCCGCCGAGCTCGACGCCCGCCGGGAGGGCTGGACCGCCCCCGGCCCCAAGCACACCCGCGGCGTCCTCGCGAAGTACGCCAAGCTCGTCGGCTCCGCCGCGCACGGCGCCGTCTGCGACTGACCTCCGCGCCCGCCCCCGGCCTGGACGACGCGCGCGCCGACCGAGGGAGGGTCGGAGGGGTTGCGGCACCGTTCCACCGGCGTGCACGCCCCTCGGACGGTGCGCGAGCCCACTTCACGTGGCGCGCGAGCAGGGGAGGGCGGCGGGGGCGAAGGGGGCGGACCGGGACGCACCCGGGCGCACCGGGCTGTGACGGCTGAGAAACCTGGGACGACGCACCCGGAGTTGCGTGCGTGCGCGCCGGGCAGCCGACATGCTGTGCCGCGTGACGACCGTGGGACCCACGCGGCGCGGCGCGTGGTGGTCCACCGCGCTGGCCGCGCTGCTCGTGGTCGTCGGGGCCGTCGCCTCCGCGACGCAGGACGTGCTGCTGGTGGCCAGCGGGCTGGCGTCCGGGGCGGTCGCCGTCGTGGTGTCGCGCCGGCTGCACGGACCCGACCGCGCCGCGTGGCTGCTGGTGGGGCTGGCGCAGGTGGCGAACGGCGTCGGCAACGTCGCGATCGTGCTCGACCACGACGGGTGGTTCGCGCAGGCCGACCTCGGCAGCTCGCTGCTCTTCACGGCGGCCGGGGCGTGCATGGTCGCCGGGGCGCTGACCCTCGCGCTGGCCGCCCGCGACCGCCCGGGCGTGGCCTGGCTGGTGCTCGACGTGCTCACCGTCACCGGGGCGCTGACGCTCGTCGGCTGGGCCGCGGGGCTGCAGCGGCTGCTCGGCGACGGCGTCGGCGGCGGCGGTGACCTCGGCGTCGTGCTGGGCTGCATGGGCGTCGCGGGCAGCACCCTGGCGGTGCTCGTCGGCGCGCTCACCTGGCGCTCGCGGCCGGTGGGCGGCCGCGCCGGCGCCCGCCTGGTCGTCGCCGCGATCGCGATGAGCTGGCTGGGCGACACCGGGCTGGCCGGGCGGCTGCCGGTGCCGGACTCGTGGCTGGTGCTGAGCTGGGTGGCGTCGTCGTGCCTGTGCCTGGCGGGGGCGGCCTGGGCGGCGGGCGACGTCGCGCGGCCGGTCGGGGCGGGCGCCTCGGTCTGGGCCGGACGCGTGGTCTACGGCGTGGTCGTCGCGGTCGGCGCCAGCGTGCCGGCCTCGGTGCTGCTCTCGGGCGGCACCCTCGACCCGACCGGCGAGCGGCTGCTGGCGGCGGTGGCCGTGGTGCTCGTGCTGCGGCTGCTGACGCTGGCCCTCGACGCGCAGCGACTGACCGGAGAGGTGGTGCGGCGCGAGCAGCTGTACCGGTCGCTGGTGCAGACCGCGCCCGACCTCATCGTGCGCACCGACCTGACCGGCCGCATCGGCTTCGTCTCGACGTCGGTGCGCGCGATGCTCGGCACCGACGCCGAGCAGGTGCTGGGCCGGTCGGCGTCCGAGCTGGTGGTGCCCGCGGACGCCGGGCTGGTCGACGCCGCGTTCGACGCGCTGGCCCACGAGCCGAACGGCACCCGGCAGCTGGAGGTGCGGCTGCGCGACGCCGACGGCCGGCTGCTGCACCTCGAGGCCGTCGCCAGCCGGGTGGGCGACGACGTGGTGTTCGTCGTGCGCGACGCGACCGAGCGGGTGCGGCTGCAGCAGGAGCTGCTGAACGCCGCCTACCGCGACGCGCTCACCGGTCTGCCGAACCGGCAGGCGTTCGACGTGGCGCTGGCCGCCCGGTTGCGCGGCGGCGACGGCGACCAGCCGGTGGCGCTGGCCTTCTTCGACCTCGACGGCTTCAAGAGCGTGAACGACACCAGCGGCCACAGCACCGGCGACCGGGTGCTCGCGCAGGCGGGGGAGCGGCTGTGCGCGGCGACCCGGCCGGGCGACCTGGCCGCCCGGTTCGGCGGCGACGAGTTCACCGTGCTGCTCGCCCCCGGCACCGGGGTCGAGGACGCCGTCGCGCTGGCCGAGCGCACCATCGCCGCGCTCGGCGAGCCCTACCTGCTCGACGGCCGCGAGTTCGTGCTCGGCGCGACGGCCGGCGTGGCCGTGGGCGAGGTCGGCAGCGAGCCCGGCGACCTGGTGCGCGACGCCGACCTGGCGATGTACCGCGCCAAGGAGGCCGGCCGCGCCAGGGTGCGGGTCTTCGAGCCCAAGATGCTCGAGGAGCTGCGCCGCCGCGTGCACCTCGAGCAGCGGCTGCACCACGCGATCGTCGAGGACGGCCTGAGCCTGCGGTACCAGCCGGTCGTCGACCTCGGCACCGGTCGCGTGCCGGTGGCCGAGGCCCTGCTGCGCTGGACCGAGGGCGACCGGTCGGTGCTCGGTGCGGCCGAGCTGGTGGCGCTCGCGGAGTCCCGCGGCCGCATCCAGGCGATCGGCGGCTGGGTGCTGCAGCAGTCGGTGGCGCGGGCGGCGAGCTGGCGGGCGCTGGGTCACCAGACCGGCGTGGCGGTGAACCTGTCGGTGCAGCAGCTCGCCGACGACGGCTTCGTGGCGACCGTCGACCGGGTGCTGCGGGCCCACGGCCTGCCACCCGAGCAGCTCACCCTCGAGCTCACCGAGTCGGTGCTCATCGAGCGGGCCGGCAGCCACATCACCACGCTCGAGCGGCTGGTCGGGCTGGGCGTGCACCTCGCGGTCGACGACTTCGGCACCGGCTACTCGGCGCTGGAGTACCTGCGCCGGCTGCCCGTCGACCAGCTGAAGGTCGACCGCGCGTTCGTGCAGGGCCTGGGTCAGCTCGACGACGTCGACGCGCTGCTGCGCCGGGTGGTGGGCCTCGGCCGGGCGCTCGGCCTGTCGGTGACGGTCGAGGGGGTCGAGGGCATGGAGCAGGTGCGGCTGCTGCGCGAGATGGACGTCCAGCGCGGGCAGGGGTTCGCGCTGGCCCGGCCGCTCAGCGAGGTCGACCTGCTGGCCTTCCTCGACCGCGGGCCGGTCCCGATGCCGCCGCGGCTGCACGTGGTGGGGGAGCGCCCGGACGCCGTCGTGCCGCTCGCCACCAGCTCCGGCGTCCGCCAACTGGACCAGTCGTCCGGCATGTGAGACCGCGGGACACGGTGTTTGACACCCCGCGGGCCCGCGGTGGAGTGTTGCGAGCGTGCGCCAGCTCCTCGTAGTCCGGCGGCACGCGGCCTGAGCCGACAGCCCGAGCGCTGCTCGACCACCGCGTGCGACCCCTCGCCATGCCCCGACCCGGGCCGAGGGGTTTTTTCGTCTCCGGACCCGGGTCGGGGGTGCCGGAGCACCGACAGACAGCGCAGGAGAGGATCACGGACGTGACCACCACCAGCAGCAGGGTGACCCCCTCGGACGTCGCCGGCTCGGTCGCCGCACGCCGCACGCCGGCCGCCGACCAGCCCGTCACCGGCGCGCAGAGCCTCGTGCTCGCGCTCGAGCACCAGGGCGTCGAGGTCGTGTTCGGCATCCCCGGCGGGGCGATCCTGCCGGCCTACGACCCGCTGCTCGACTCGGTGAGCGTGCGCCACGTGCTGGTGCGCCACGAGCAGGGTGCGGGCCACGCGGCGCAGGGCTACGCGGTGGCGACCGGCCGGGTGGGCGTCTGCATGGCGACGTCCGGGCCGGGCGCCACGAACCTGGTGACGCCGATCGCCGACGCCTACATGGACTCGGTGCCGATCGTCGCGATCACCGGGCAGGTCGCCTCGGCGTCCATCGGCACGGACGCCTTCCAGGAGGCGGACATCCGCGGCATCACGATGCCGATCACCAAGCACAACTACCTGGTGACCGACCCGGCCGACATCCCGCGGGTGATCGCCGAGGCGTTCCACATCGCCGGCACCGGGCGCCCCGGCCCGGTGCTGGTCGACATCAGCAAGGACGCGCTGCAGGCGACCACGACGTTCAGCTGGCCCGAGAAGGTCGAGCTGGCGGGCTACCACCCGGTGACGCGGCCGCACGGCAAGCAGGTGCGCGAGGCGGCCCGGCTGATCGCCGAGGCGAAGCGCCCGGTGCTGTACGTCGGCGGCGGCGTCATCCGCGCCGGGGCCAGCGCGGAGCTGCGCGCGCTGGTCGACCACACGAACATCCCGGTCGTCACCACGCTCATGGGCATCGGCGCGCTGCCCGACACCCACCCGGCCCACCTCGGCATGCCCGGCATGCACGGCACGGTCGCCGCGGTCACCGCGCTGCAGCGCTCCGACCTGCTGATCAGCCTCGGCGCGCGCTTCGACGACCGGGTGACCGGCCAGCTGGCGACGTTCGCGCCGCACGCCAAGGTCGTGCACGCCGACATCGACCCTGCCGAGATCTCGAAGAACCGCACCGCCGACGTGCCGATCGTCGGGGACGCCCGCGAGGTGCTGCGCGAGCTGCTGCCCGCCGTCCAGGCCGAGGAGGCCGAGGGCCACCGCGGCGACTACACCGCCTGGTGGGCCGAGGTCGACGGCTGGCGCGAGACGTACCCGCTCGGCTACACCGACGCCGGCGACGGCTCGGTCTCGCCGCAGCACGTCATCGAGCGGCTCGGAGCCCTCGCGCCCGAGCACACGATCTTCACCTCGGGCGTGGGGCAGCACCAGATGTGGGCGGCGCAGTTCATCGACTACGCCGAGCCCAACACGTGGATCAACAGCGGCGGTCTCGGCACCATGGGCTTCTCGGTGCCGGCGGCCATGGGCGCCAAGGCCGGCCAGCCCGGTCGCACGGTGTGGGCGGTCGACGGCGACGGCTGCTTCCAGATGACCAACCAGGAGCTCGCCACCTGCGTGATCAACGACTTCCCGATCAAGGTCGCGGTGATCAACAACGGCAACCTGGGCATGGTGCGGCAGTGGCAGACGCTCTTCTACGGCGAGCGCTACAGCAACACCAAGCTGCACACCGACGCCGCCCGCCGGGTGCCCGACTTCGTGAAGCTCGCCGAGGCGTACGGCTGCGTGGGCCTGCGCTGCGAGCGGCCCGAGGACGTCGACGCCGTGATCGCGCAGGCGAACGCGATCACCGACCGGCCGGTGGTGGTCGACTTCGTCGTGCACCAGGACGCCATGGTGTGGCCGATGGTGCCGGCCGGCGTCAGCAACGACGCCATCCAGAACGCGCGGGGTGCCGCGCCGGTGTGGGACCGGGAGGAGTGACGATGAGCAAGCACACGCTGTCGGTGCTGGTCGAGGACAAGCCCGGCGTGCTGGCCCGCATCGCCGGCCTGTTCTCGCGCAGGGGGTTCAACATCGACTCGCTCGCCGTCGGCCCGACCGAGCACCCCGAGATCTCGCGGATGACGGTCGTCGTCGACGTCGAGAGCCTGCCGCTCGAGCAGGTGACGAAGCAGCTCAACAAGCTCGTCGAGGTCATCAAGGTCGTCGAGCTCGAGCCGACCGCCTCGGTGCAGCGCGAGCTGCTGCTGGTCAAGGTGCGCGCCGACCAGCACACCCGCTCGCAGGTGCTCGAGACCGTGCAGCTGTTCCGCGCCAAGGTCGTCGACGTCTCGCCCGACGCCGTGACCGTCGAGGCCACCGGCAACACCGACAAGCTGGCCGCGCTGCTGCGCGTGCTCGAGCCCTTCGGGGTCCGCGAGCTCGTGCAGTCGGGCATGGTCGCCGTGGGCCGCGGCCCGCGGAGCATGAGCGACCGCACCCTGCGCAGCGCCTGAGACCGACCTTCATCGCACGACAACCGATCCGAGGAGAGAACCACCAGTGGCCGAGATGTACTACGACGCCGACGCCGACCTGAGCGCCCTGACCAGCCGCAAGGTCGCCGTCATCGGGTACGGCAGCCAGGGCCACGCCCACGCGCTCAACCTGCGCGACAGCGGCGTCGACGTCCGCGTCGGCCTGCAGGAGGGCTCGGCGAGCCGCGCGAAGGCCGAGGCCCAGGGCCTGCGCGTCGTGACGCCGGCAGAGGCGGCGGCCGAGGCCGACGTGATCGTCGTGCTGACCCCCGACCACGTGCAGCGGCACGTGTACGCCGAGGCGATCGAGCCGAACCTCAGCGAGGGAAAGGCGCTGGTCTTCGGCCACGGCTTCAACATCCGGTTCAAGTACATCGAGCCCCCGGCCGGCGTCGACGTCGTCATGGTCGCGCCGAAGGGCCCCGGCCACCTGGTGCGCCGCGAGTACGCCGACGGCCGCGGCGTGCCGGTGATCGTCGCCGTCGAGGCCGACGCCAGCGGGAACGCCTGGCCGCTGACCCTCGCCTACGCCAAGGCGATCGGCGGCCTGCGCGCCGGCGGCATCAAGACGACCTTCACCGAGGAGACCGAGACCGACCTGTTCGGCGAGCAGGCCGTGCTCTGCGGCGGCGTCTCGCGCCTGGTGCAGAGCGGCTTCGAGGTGCTCACCGAGGCCGGGTACCAGCCCGAGGTCGCGTACTTCGAGTGCCTGCACGAGCTGAAGCTGATCGTCGACCTGATGTACGAGGGCGGCATCGCCAAGCAGCGCTGGAGCGTCTCCGACACCGCCGAGTACGGCGACTACGTGTCGGGCCCGCGGGTCATCGACGAGTCGGTCAAGGGCCGCATGCGCGACGTGCTGACCGACATCCAGGACGGCACGTTCGCGGCGCGCTTCATCGCCGACCAGGACGCCGGCGCCCCGGAGTTCAAGGCCTTCCGCGCCAAGGAGGAGCAGCACCCCATCGAGGCCACCGGCCGCGAGCTGCGCGGCCTCATGGCGTGGGTGAAGTCGTCGGACGACGACTACACCGAGGGCACCGCCGCGCGCTGACGCCCGCGACTCGCGTCTCAAGACGTGAGCCCGTCGTGCCGATACGTGGACGTCCGAGCAAACCCGCGGGTAGGTTCGGACGCAGGACGACGACACCGACCGACCCCTCGGCGTCGCGTCCGCCGGCACCGCCGCCGCCACGGTGACCCCGTGGGTGGGCGACGGCACCGGTCGCGCCGACCACGGCGTCCACGTGCCAGCACGACAGAGGACGCGATCATGAGCGAGACCGACGAGTTCACCCGCCGCGCGCTGCAGGAGTCGATGGACCTGCGCGACCAGGGGCACAGCGACGACTGAGCCCCCAGGGGCGACGCGGCCCGAGGGCGGCCACCGGCACCGGTGGCCGCCCTCGCGCACGTCCGGGTCGTCCGGTTCGTCCGGCGGCTCAAGTCGGCGCCGCGGACGGTCGAAGGCGTCCCCGAGCCACCCCCGTCTCGACGACCCGTGGAGCCCGCCGTGCCGACCCCCACCGCCCGCCGTCTCGCCGCCGCCACCTGCGGGCTGCTCGCCGGCGGTCTGCTGGTGGCGCAGGCCCCTGCCGCGAGCGGTGCGGACGGCGCCCGCCCGGCCGACCGCAGCACGGCGCAGACGACGCGCACCCGGGTGCGGGCCACCGAGCTGCGCGCCCAC